>CAZUUL010000078.1:3238-5096 GCA_964623155.1 uncultured Gammaproteobacteria bacterium | reverse complement strand
ATCGGAATAACATACGGGTAATTGAGCCGGTAGGGGCCTATTACACCCATAGTTGCTCCGTGCTGCCCAGGAAGATTGATTCTCATGAAAACACCTCCACAGGCGGAGAAATACTGCGCCCCGAATTCTTCTCCAAGCATGACCTGCAATGGTTCGGGCGAGCGAGTGGTCCGCTCAAGAAGCGATTGCCAATAATCGATATGATCTAAGAGATTGAGGACAGTTTTGGTTAAATCAATATCATAAAATTCGGGCATATCTAAAATATTGGCAGCCCCGGCATAATACATATCTTCTTCGTCAGTAGTTGTCACGGCAAGCATTTTGGTGCGGTCAGCCAGAGTTTTGGTCGCTTCCCGGAGAAGCCGGTCGATTTTATTGCGGAAATCCCAGATTTTTTCTTTGACTGCGACTTCTTCGGTGATAGAGAGTTGTTTGGGTTGCATAATGTTGCTGACATAGTAGCGCAGGGCAAGAGGGGTTGGCGTTCGTCCTGCCGAAGTGTGTATCTGGCGCAAAAAACCAAGCTCGGTCAGGCGGACCATTTCATTTCTGATAGTGGCTGGAGAAATGCCCAGGTTATACTTTTTATCCAATACCTCGCTGCCTACGGGTGAGGCTGTTTCGATATACTCACCTATCAAAACGCCGAGAATTTGAATTTGTCTTGGGGTAAGAGTCTTTTCCATAAGCATAAATTAGCACTGTTATATCACGAGTGCTAATAGTTGTCAAGTTCCCAAAATCTGTTATCCTAAGATTGTTAGCTGATTTATGAGAGGTTTATTCCGTTTTTTCTTTTCAGTTATTATCATCATCAGCCTGCTCTTTGCCCTGCCGGCGCTGGTCAATTTGAGCCAGAAAACAACCAGGAGTGTTTCCCGGGCGACTGACATTCCCGCCAACCTTACAATTGACGTTCGCAATATCCTTGGCCCCATGCCTGCCTCTTTCCGAAGTTTTTCCCAAGGCGGAGAAGAACAAACCCGCTGGCTCGAACCGATAGTGGATGAAGTAAAAGTTTTGCGTCCCCGCTACATCCGCATTGACCACATTTATGACTTTTATACTACAGTTGAGCAGAAAGATGGCCAGCTTAGAGTTGATTTTTCCCAGCTTGATCGTATAGTTGATGATATTCTGGCAACCGGGGCTTTACCTTTTTTTTCTCTTTCCTATATGCCCCCGGTGCTAAGTAGTGACGGAAGCATAATCGGTGTGCCTAAAAATTGGGACGATTGGGCGACCTTGGTTAAAAAAACCATCGACCACTACAGTGGCCGGGGAGAAAGAAATTTAAATAATGTTTACTATGAAGTCTGGAATGAACCGGATCTGTTTGGCCACTTTACTATGGGTGGAGATAAAGATTATGGGAAACTTTACCAATACGCAAGTAGTGGCGCGGCAGGAGCGACTAATACCAATCCGTTTTTTTTCGGTGGGCCGGCGATTACTGGCCCGATTCCGGGTTGGATCACCAACTTCTTAACTCTAACTACCGGAAAAAATTTGCGTTTAGACTTTCTTTCATTTCACCGTTATCACGCCGATCCCAGTGTCTATGATCAAGACAGCAAAAGTGTTCGCAAAATCGTCCAGTCTTTTCCGCGTTTTACAAAATTGCCCCTGGTGCTTTCAGAATGGGGTCCGGACAGCGAGATCAATCCGATTTACGAGAGTAGCGAAAGTGCGGCCATGACTATTGCAACCATCCGGCGCATTCTGGATCAAGTCGACCTCATGATGACTTTTGAACTTAAAGACGGGCCAAATCCTGAAGGCCGGGAATTCTGGGGGCGGTGGGGGGTTTTGACGCATGAGCGTTTTGGTAAACACGCCAAACCCAGGTATCAAG
>CAZUUL010000078.1:0-3228 GCA_964623155.1 uncultured Gammaproteobacteria bacterium | reverse complement strand
TCTGCTTTGAGTACTATAGATAAAGGTGTTATCAGAGTGTTGTTGGTTAACTATGATCAAAGCGGAAAAAACAGCGAATCCGTGCCTGTAAATATAGTCGGTTTATCGCCCGGAAGTTACCGATTCAGCGAGTCGGACAGAACCAATGTCATTGAAAGCGGAGACAAACAAGCAGCTGATGGTAAATTTTCAAAGACCGTGCTGATGCCGCCATTTGCTATCAAACTGCTGGAAATTTATCTAACGCAGAGTTCCTTACCAGCTACAACCGGTAAACCGCAAGTAAGCGTTCAACTTCAGATTACGCCAGAAATAATCCCTAGGCCGCTGGAATTTACCCCGCCCCAGTTTTTGCTTGGCCGGGGAAGCATAGAGATGACGTTTAAATTCAAGTCTGATCCGGCTGAAAATAAAAAAGTAACCATTTTTCAGCTGCCTACCGCTGGCGCGGCATCGAGCAAAAATGAATTTGCAGCCAGCAAACAGAACAGCGGCTTTGGACCGCGCCTGGTTTTTGGCACTTTTGAAAACGAGCGGCCGAAAAAGACGCTTGCCGCAAGTATTCTGTCTTGGAAAAAAGACGAATGGCATGACGTAATTTTTGCCTGGAATGAAAATGGTTTGAAGTTGACTTTGGATAAAACCATTGCCGGAGAACTCAAAGAATCTTTTCAACCAGGATTTGGCACAGTCCTGACGTTTAGTGATAGCGATCTTTCCATTGGCACAATTCGTATTACTGATGGAGGACGTGAGCTTAGCCGCAGAACTTTTGCCGTCCCCACGGCCCGCTGACTGTCTGCTTAATTGTTTTGATGTTACAACTTATTGCTCTCGCCATTGACGACTTCGGCTGAAGTTTCGAGAATTGGTTGGCGGACACGGATAACTTTTTTTGCCAACTTTAAAAAGGTGCGGATTTCTTCAATATCGAGAAACCAGGCAAGAAAGGTGTAAATCAGGAGACCCGATATGCCGGCGATGCCGGTGAGAATGATTAAATTGAGAGTTCGGGTGGTATCGAAAACCAGCTGGTCCAAGAGTTTCATCGGGACATAGAGTCCGATACCCATAAGCATTGAGGCAAAAAACATTTTTAGTGCCGGAAAAATGAGTTTTCCGCGATCAAATGTTGCCACCCGGCTGTCTAAAAATATAAGCAGCAAAAAAGCATTGAAAATCGATGCAACAGAGGCGGCGAGTGCCAATCCCCAGACCGGTACATGCAAAAACCGAAGAAGATAAATGCTTAAAATAGTATTGATTCCGACAGACAAAGCTCCCACAACCACCGGCGTTTTACTGTCATAAAGAGAATAAAAAGCCCGCGCCAAAAGATGGACCAGTGACTGAGCCGACAAAGAAATGGCAAAAAAAGCCAGGGTTTTGCCGGTATCAACGGTATCGGGCCAGTCAAAACGGGATGCGCCAAAGACCAGGCGTACCAGCGGAATGCGCAGGACGACCAAGATGACTGCAAGTGGCAGCGTTAAGAAAAGAATCTGATGAAAGGTGGAAAGAAATGCTGTTTTAAAGTCTGTCATGCTTTTTTTTGCGTGCATGATGGCAAGAGTCGGCAAGGCTGCCTGGGCCAAACTTGCACCAAATAAACCAATGGGTACCTGCTGAAGATGTTGTGCCAGGGTAAAAATGGTAACGCTCCTGGCTCCGGTAAGCGAGGCTAAGATAAGATCAACGGTTGAGTCAACTTGCGATACGGCCAGGCCGAGGGTTCGCGGAAGCATGAGCTTGCCCACTTCGCGGACTCCCGGACTGGTATAATTAAATGTCCACCCATGCCGATAGCCAAGGGTTCGTACCCAGGGGACTTGGATAAGCATGAAAAGCATGGCCCCAAAAACTACACCAACAACAGGAGCATATAAACCTATCATAGGTGTAAGAAAAAAAATCCCGGCAATGATTCCAACGTTATAAACCACTGGCGCAATCGCGGGAATAATAAATTGTTTATAGGATTGAAGCATCCCGGTAAAGAAGTTGCCAACAATCAAAGGAAAAACTTGGGCGACGAGCATAATCCGAGTAAATGAGACGAGGAGCGCAAGTTCAGTGGCGTTGAATCCGGGCGTTATGGTACGGACAATATCTTCAGTAAAAAGCAAAATAAGGATAGCAACTAGAGAGAAAAGCAACAGCCCAATATTGATTACTGAAGAAGCCAGCTGGAATGCCTGGTCTTTTCCGTTTGCAAGATGAGCAGTAAAGACAGGAATAAAAGCCGTCGCAACAGCGCCCATGACGATCAGTTCAAAAACCAAATTAGGCAGTCGGAAAGCGGCAAAATAAACCCCCAAATCGGTTACCGAGAAGCGGTCGGTCAGCATGCGATCGCGGATAAGACCCATGATACGTGAGGCAGCTACCATGGTCATAATAATTGACGCAGCCGACAAAATGCTGGTTTGCTGCATGCTAAAAATCGATGAAGATTTTTTAAAGAATTTTTTTACCATAGATCGAAGTATACCTCTTGCACTTGAAATTGCAATCAGAAATAGACTATACTTCAACGTACTCACATAATGCCGATAACTCTTTCTGCAAAAAAGAAGGTCCGCCAGGATAGAAAACGTACGCGGGTGAACGCGCGAACTGTTAAAGCTGTTCATGAAGCCGTTAAAACCATGCGCCAAGAGCCTTCAGCCGCTCATCTGGTTAATGCCTATAGTATTCTTGATACCGCAGTTAAAAAGCACATAATTAACGCCAACCGCGCCGCCCGGCTCAAATCTCGTTTAGCTAAACTGTCTGGTTTAAAATCTGTCACAGCAACAAAACCTCGACGCCGGAAATCACCAACTTCCCCAAAAGCGTGATATACTTTTAGTAATTTAATACATGTCTGCCCAATCAATCAGTATCAATCTCCTGCCCGGAGGTAAGGATGGCAAACGCTATGGAGGAAAATTTCTCCAGTGGGCTCTCACCTATGGTCGCTACATCATCATCTTCACCGAATTGATTGTTTTAATCGCTTTTTTCTCGCGCTTTAAGTTTGACCAGGAACTTTCTGATCTGCACGAGATCATTCAACAGAAACAGGCAGTGATTTCTTCAGTTGCCGAATTTGAAACTGAAGTGCACCTGCTTCAGGCTCGGATTGCACAAATAAAAACTATTGACCGCAATCATGAACTGTATCCCAAGACTTTGCACCTGCTTGATGATCTGCTGCCAGATGACGTTGTATTAAAACGTTTGAGT
>CAZUUL010000077.1:0-5103 GCA_964623155.1 uncultured Gammaproteobacteria bacterium | reverse complement strand
AAATATCATCTTAGTTTGACCGAAAAATGGTCTTGACAAAGGGGACAACTTTACTGACTAGAGCGCAGCATCGATGAGGACACTAGGCTTAATGGAATAAACGTGTTGGTTTTAACTCCACGTTGGCCGTTATCTCACAATCGCTATTTTCTTTTATTAAGATTAAAGTAAGTGTCTATGGAGACGGTTACTAAAACAGTAGAGTAGATTCAAATAGTAATTAAGCTACACACTATGCTTTTGTTAGCTAGTGTTTTTTTAAAAATTTCAAGCTTTTTATTTTACTTGGGTCGAAGGTTCGTGCGACATATATTTATTATATTCTCAAGCATAGGCATAATCCTGTCGGCCGGAACATCATGGAGTTTTCCAAGATCAGGGTGGGAACTAGCAGTTACAGACCAGCCATTCCCTTCCGGCTTGAGAAAAAAACGAGTATCGACCGAGCCGTCTTCAGGATCTCCACTTGTATTCCTATGGATCTCAACTGCTTTGAGTCTATTTTCATGAGCTCCATGAGGACTACCAGACGTTTGGTTGTATCTTTTTTTTATCTCTATATATTGTCTAGGCAATTTAGCTGCGCCTGTAGCCAATTGCGGCTCGACAACTCTAAGCACAATAGTTGCACCCTCGTCACCAGAATAAATAGATATTGGATGACCAGACGCCTCCGCATCCCTAAAAAGCTCTAAAGTATTATTAACAATAATACTACCCTCTTTTATATCCAAAAGAATAGCTCCTTCTTTTTCAGTAGTAACTTGAGGTGAGAGCTGAGGTTCTACATCCATATATGGTTTTAGCTAACAAACTAATAATTTTGTAGAATACTCTATTTTTATCAATTTTACTGAATAATAATTTTATTTTATAGAAATTCTTATCTCAATGCAAGAGGTATTTTTCGATGCTATGGGTTACTAAAATAGTATTAATGAATGCTTTGAAATTTTCTTCGAAAAATTCGCATCAGCTAGGATAGATTTACAAGGAGCGTATGGCGGCGCACGAGTCTGGCTCAAAGCGACAAAGGGTGGGGTGGTAGTCTCGGCGAAATCGTATTCCCGATTGACTCGGGATCGAAGGTGGGCGGTTGACCGCTCCCCACTCTTTGTCAGTATATCCTCTCGTTTTTAACTATGGGAGGACGATACTAGAGAAAGCCTAACACACAGGAGGGTGGGGCAAGGACACAATAGAAATTTTTCCCTGCTCGCCCAAAGGGCGAGAAAATCGCGTGCGCAAAAAATAGCGGAGGCGCGGCGGGTGGGGGCGCCGCGCCGGAGCAAGCGAGGCCGAAGGCCGAGCTAATCAAATGAAGTTCGACATTTTCGATAAACGGCCAGCCAGTAAGAAGAAGAAAGTCGCCGTTCAACAATCTTTTTTCTTCTTTCCTCTACTGCATCCAATATCACTTTTCTTATCCGGATATTTTTAGGGGTCAGTTCAACCAATTCATCTCTAAATTCAACCTGGGAGGTTGAATCATATTGGAACCTAGGGATTTTCATTCAAAAATAAGGTGTTTGATTGCATCTAACTCCCGTTGATAATCTACCTGATCGAAAATAAATTCTCGATACGCTTCCAAATTCTTAAAGAATGCCATTACTAAGTCTTTTTCTATAAACCCTCTTTCATGGGTCAGATATTCTGGGAACGACGACCAAGGGTAAACAGTTAATTCTTGAATTGTTTTGACTACATATGAAGTATAAGGATTTATGTGAATATAACGGTGTACATGTAGTGCTTGCTCATCAGTTTCAATATGTACTGCTTTAAATTGATCCAGAAATAGTGGGCCTGTTCGGTCATGTCTTTTATTGAAGTAGCGCGTGTAGCTATTTTGAAAGTTACTCAAAAATCTAGATACGCCTTTATCTTTAACTTGCTTTAGTAAAAAATGAAAATGGTTTGGCATAAGACAAAAACATATAGTTTCAACCTGTTTCTCACCATACTTCACTAAGCCGTCAAGTGTTTCTTCTCTAAGTTGTCGAGGCAGACTGAATAATCTGGAAAGGCTAACTGGAGTTTCAAAAAATCGATAAAATTTGATTGTTTCTATTGCTCGATCATATTCACGCTTAGCAGTAAATGTTGGCCGCCTATCAATACCACGGTTAAATATATGGTACATTTCACCGGTAACTATCGGAGTACTTCTTCCTGGCATAGTAAATCTACTATAACACAATATTTCCCTAGGTTCAAATACTCTTCAACCTCCCAGGTTGTTTTTAATTGTTTTTAAATATAGCAGTTATCAGCCTTATGGTACACTACTTCAGATGAAAACCTGGGAAAAAATAAAAAACCAGCCTGCGCGGATTAATGCCTTTAAACTGCGGCAGGAGATAATTGCCGGTGTGCGGGATTTTTTTAAAGACAGGCGATTTTTGGAGGTTGATACTCCCCTGCTGGTTTCTCGACCCAGCATGGACTCATACCTTGAGGTTTATGAAACCAGCCGCCTCGATGAAAATCGCAGGCCAATGCCTGCCTATCTGACTACGTCTCCGGAGTATGCGATGAAAAAAATACTTGCCGCTGGCCTGCCAAAAATTTTTCAAATCTGCAAATGTTTTCGCAATGCCGAAGGGCAAAGTTCTCTCCATAACAGCGAATTTACCATCCTTGAGTGGTATCAAACTGATGTTGATTATCTAACCGCCATGCGTGACTGCGAACAGCTCTTTTTTTATCTTGCAAAAAAAATCCATAAATCCGATAAGCTGGTTTATCAGGGCCGAACACTCGATCTTACTCCCCCATGGGCTCGGATATCGGTTGCTGACGCATTTAAAAAGTTTGTTGGCATCAATGTTAGTGATTTATTTGATAAAAAAAAGATGCAAGCGGTTGCTAAAAAAAGGGGCTACTTTGCCGACAAGTCAACAACTAGCGAGCAACTTTTTCATCAAATAATACTAAATGAAATTGAAGCAAAACTTGGAATGGTCAAGCCGACTTTTTTGTATGATTACCCAGCTTCCCTGCCCAGCCTCGCCCGAAAAAAAGCCACTGACCTAAACTTGGTTGAACGCTTTGAACTGTATTTATTCGGCATCGAAGTCGGCAATGCTTTTTCCGAATTGACTGACAAGGCAGAGCAGGAGGCGAGGTTGGTAAGAGATAAAAAACTGCGCCGGCAGCAGGGAAAAACTTCCTTTGCTATTGATCAGGACTTCTTAGATGCATTAGCTTCAGGTATTCCAGCTTCAGCCGGAGTGGCAATCGGCGTTGACAGACTGGTTATGTTTTTTGCCAACGTGCCATCGATTCATGAGGTGCTGTTTTTCCCTGATCCGGAAATTTTTCCAAAAGGTTGAATCTATCGTGCAAATGGCCTAAAATAAGGTATGGTTAAAATTTCAACGGCTGATTTTAAACGGGGAATGTATATTGAATTCCGCGGCCAACCTTACCAAATGATTGATATTCAGTTTGTTAATCCGGGTAAGGGATCGGCTTTTTTACGGACCAAGTTAAAAAACGTAAAAAACGGAAAAGTGCTTGATTTTACTTTCAAATCCGGAGAATCGGTGGAAGAGTTGGCGGTTGAAGTTAATGAATTGCAATACCTTTACAAAGATCAAAGCGGCTACATTTTCATGCATCCTAAAACTTACGAGCAATTTACTCTTTCCCTGGCGACTGTCGCTGACCTGGGTAAGTATTTAAAAGAGGGCGGCATTCAACAAATACTTGTTTACAATAGCGAAGCAGTCAGCATCCGCATACCAGCAAAAGTGAAACTTAAAGTCATACAAGCTGCAGAAGGCGATGCGGGTGACACTGTCGGCTCAGCCATGAAGCCAGTGACGGTTGAAACTGGCGCGACGATAAATGTCCCTCTGTTCGTTAAAGAAGGCGACATCATTATAATTCGTCCAGAAACAGGTGAATATCTGGGGCGAGAGTCTGGATGATTTTAAAAGTTAGTCTAAATTTACATTGCGGCGGTAGTTCAGTGGTAGAATGTCTCCTTGCCAAGGAGAAGGTCGCCGGTTCAAATCCGGTCCGCCGCTCCAATTGGGAAATCGAGGGCGCGACGCAAGAAGCACCCATTCATTTAGCGCTTCAAATCGGACCTTTTTATTGCAGAGTTGCCAGTTCGAGCCAATTTTTTGCAAGAAGCTTCGCTTCTCTTCCAAATTTTCAGAATTTCGTAAGAAATTGGCTTGGTGAGCCGATAAAATAAAATTCCTCATGGGTTCGAGCCAATAATTTCCCTTTCGCCCAAAATCGGTTAATTTCTGTTTCAACTCTGTTTTTCGGTTTATTAGCTCTTCTTTCTTTTGTTTGTATTCCTCAATTGTTATCAAACCATTCAACTGCATATCAAGGAGTTTCGACAGCTTCATCTCGATTTCTCCCGTCTCTTTTTGAAGATTTTGGGCGAAAGATTTTGACGACTGGCTAATTTCTTTTTCTTCTTGGTCAAGTTTATTCAAGATTGGTTTCAGCCAGTCATCTGGTAAAGCAACTTTTTGAAAAATACCATTTAGTTGGTCAAAAAGATAATTCTCGTTGAGAAACTTTTGCTTGCAGTTAGTGTCTTTTTTGGTGCAGCGGTAATAGCGGAAAACCAAGCCACTTTTCTTGACGTGTTGTTCAGCCGTGATGTTTCTACTACATTCCCCGCATTTGAAGATACCAGTGAAAGTAAAGTTGTAATCAGTTTTTTCTTTTCTTGGTTTTCCGCGATCAGCCATTACCCGCTGCACTTTTCCAAAAAGTTGCTGGGAAATTATTGGCTCATGTACTCCTTCATAGAGTTCACCTTTGTATTGAAAACAGCCATAGTAAAAAGGATTTTGGAGTAATCGTTGCAAAGTAGCGTTTGATAACTTCCTTTTTGATCTTGGGCTCACCAAGCTAAAAGAAAGCGCCAATTTTTGCAAATTATCAAGCGTATATTTACCGGTGGCATACGCCAGAAAAAGTTTTCTAACCTTTTGCCAAGTTTCCGGGTCTTTAAGAATAATGTGGTTTTTCAACTCATTAATATAGCCAAGAGGTGCGCATCCTGGATAAATTCCTTTTCTTAATTTCTGGCGTATGCCCCGCTTGATATTTTCCGAAAGATTATCA
>CAZUUL010000076.1:0-5130 GCA_964623155.1 uncultured Gammaproteobacteria bacterium | reverse complement strand
GAGTTTATTTCGCCAGAACACATCCTTTTAGCCCTGGCGCAGGAAGGCGAGGGTATGGCAGCCCAAGTTATGGCCAAATTTGGTTTGACAGTTGAAGCTTTAAATAAAAAGATTACCGGCAAAAAAGAGGGCTTGGAAAAAGATGAAGAAGGGAAGAAACGTGAATCCACGCTTGAAAGTTTCACAGAAGACTTGACAGCCAAGGCCCGCGACGGAAAATTGGATCCGGTGGTTGCCCGGTCGGCAGAAATCGAGCGCGTGGTGCACATCCTTTCCCGCCGGACAAAAAATAACCCGGTGCTTATTGGCGACGCCGGTGTCGGAAAAACCGCCATTGTTGAAGGTTTGGCCCAGCGCATTGCCGCCGGCGACGTTCCGGAAACGTTATTGAATAAACGCATTTTACAGCTTGACCTTATGTCGCTGATTGCCGGAGCGCGCCACCGGGGTGAATTTGAAGAGCGATTGAAAAATTTAATCAAAGAGGTTAAAGCAGCTTCCGGCCAGATCATTCTTTTCATCGACGAAATCCATAATATGGTGGGAGCCGGCAGCGGGGGCGA
This sequence comes from uncultured Gammaproteobacteria bacterium, assembly GCA_964623155.1. Lineage (GTDB taxonomy): Bacteria > Patescibacteriota > Microgenomatia > CAZUUL01 > CAZUUL01 > CAZUUL01. Next base: position 4,567 of record CAZUUL010000076.1, on the reverse strand, counting down.
GGGAACCATGGATGCTAGCAATATCCTTAAGCCTTCCCTGGCTCGGGGAGAGTTACAAACTATTGGTACCACGACGGTTACTGAATATAGAAAACATATTGAAAAAGATCCGGCTCTTGAGCGGCGCTTCCAACCAATATTAGTGCCAGAGCCAACAGCCGACCAAGCTATCGAGATGTTGCGGGCAATCCGTGATAAATATGAAGCTTTTCACAAAGTTTCTATCCCCGATACTGCCGTTGAAAGTGCAGTCAGGCTTTCCCAGCGTTATGTCGGGGACCGGTTTTTACCCGACAAGGCCGTTGACTTGATTGACGAGGCGGCCTCAGCCGTACGCTTACCGGCAATTTCTCTGCCAGAGGAAATAAAATCAATTCAGGAACGCTTGCTCCGACTCGACAGCGAGAAAAAAGAAGCCGAGAAATTGGGCGATACAGTGCGGCTAGCAACAATTACCCGGGAAATGGAAGAACTTACACATGACCTGGATGAAAAGAAACAAGCTTATTCAATAAAAAAATCAACGACAACCAATATCGTTTCTCCGGAGATTATCCAGGAAATTGTTGCCCGCTGGACTAATATTCCTGTGGCCAAACTGACGGAAAGCGAATCAACAAAGTTACTAACGCTTGAGGATGTTTTGCATAAACGGCTGATTGACCAAGAAGAGGCGGTGGCGGCCGTGGCCGAAGCCGTTCGCCGGGGCCGGGCCGGGCTTAAAAGTAACAAGCGGCCCATAGGTTCGTTTATTTTTATGGGGCCAACCGGGGTTGGAAAAACTGAACTCGCCAAAACACTGGCAGAATCGCTTTTTGGCAGTGAAGAAATTATCGTCCGGCTGGATATGAGCGAATACATGGAGAAACACGAAGTGGCAAAACTCATTGGTGCTCCCCCAGGATACGTGGGTTATGATGAAGGCGGGCAACTGACAGAAGCCGTCCGCCGCCATCCCTATTCGGTAGTTTTATTTGACGAAATTGAAAAAGCCCATCCCGATGTTTTTAATATTCTCATCCAGCTTCTTGACGACGGCAGATTGACTGATAACAAAGGCCATACTATATCATTTAAAAATACAATCGTCATTTGTACCTCCAATCTAGGAACGGGCATAATTCAACAGGAAATGGTGGAAGAGACCAAGTCTGGCGCCAAAGCCCGGGCCTTTGCTACCTATTCTATTTCTCCTACCGGCCGGGAAATGATAACGCTAGGAGAGAGGATGTGGACAAAGGACAACCAACAACCAGAAACTAGCAAAGAAAAAGCTAGCGACAGTAATCGTAAAAATGCTGATGGAATTGGTTGGACGGTGGCTAAACTTGCTGATTATTTTGCCGGGACGACAGTCACTAATCAAGCTGATTTTGGCGAAGAAGGCAAATTGCCTGTTGCAGGCTTTGACACGCAAGTGATAGCGCCTTTCGCTGAGGAGGTAATAAGTCGCGACGACCGCTGCTGGATCAGAAAATCAACTACGGCCAAGGAATGGACAACCGATACACTCATCAATTATTTTAAAGATCATATGGTTGTCAATGCCATGCCAGATCAACCCAATCAGCAGCTGCCAACCGGCGGGTTGGATACCAACGCCATTGCTGCAAATGAAACCCAGATTATCAGCTTTAAAAATCGCTTTTGGCAGCGGACTAACTTAACGACCAAAGATTGGACTACGGGGGTGCTGGCTGATTATCTTAAGGAAGTTGATCCCAAACTTAAGCCTCCGACTGAGGCGTGGGATGTCCACCTTTTTACTCCCAGTGGGGAATTTATCATCTTTAAAGACCGCTACTGGGAACGTGCCGGAGTAACTTCATCCGACTGGAAGAGTGGAACGCTGGTGGAATTGTTTAAAAATGCGCTTGTAGCCAATGCCCGGGTTGACAATGATGAAGATCAGCTTCCGGTTGGCCAGGCTCTGGAAAAGGCAGACAAAGAAAAGCAGATAGCTGAAGATGAGCGCTTCGCCCAGATGGCAGACAAACTCCTTGAAGAACTGCGAAAATTCTTCCGGCCGGAATTGCTTAACCGGTTTGATGAAGTTATTGTTTTCCGGCCATTAACAAGAGAACACATGGTAGCCATAGTAGAACTGCATCTGCTGGGATTGGCAAAACTGATGGAGGAACAGGCGATCGGTTTTGAGGCAACAGATGCTGCCAAGGAAGAATTAGCTCAGCGAGGGTATGACCCAATTTACGGGGCGAGGCCGCTTCGGCGAACGATTCAGCGTGAGGTAGAAAATGAAATTTCTTCTCTCCTGATTAGCGGCAAAGCCAGAGCCGGTGCCACCATCCGGCTCGATTTTGACGGAAATGGCTTTACCTTTGATATTTTGGCTATGGGCGCGCTCAAGAAGTCGGCTCCGTCTGCAACCAACGAGTCATTTACCTGCAGTCAATGTGGGACAACCTTTGAAACCGAGGTAGCAGAAAATAGTACAATTATCTGTCCAAAATGTGCCAGCAGCGCTGTCACCACTGGTTCACAAATAACTTCTTCATCTAGTGAAGGATCTACGTCAACAGAAACGCAGGCTCAAACTGAAACCACGCCGCAATCACCAACAGCTAGGGCTGAATTGCCTTCCCAGCAGACTATTCCTTCAACGTCGCAAACACCGCCCTCGCTTGCCAGCTACTTTAGTGAACAGGGTCTGCCTACTGACAAAGGACCATTGAATTAAGAATCATGAATTATGAATCAGACGGATAACTTTTGCCGGGACTCCGCCGACCAATGTATTTGATGGAACATTTTGATTAACCACGCTGCCTGCTGCTACAAAGACACATTTTCCAATGGTTACTCCTGCCAGAATTGTACTATTAACCCCAATAAAACTTCCCTCTTCAATCGAAGTAGGTTTGCTAAAAGCCGGGAAAAATTTTTGCAGTGGATGGTCGTGGTAGCCGACATTGATGTGGGTCAAAATTATTGTCCGTTCAGCCAGGGTTACCTGATTGCCCAGGCTAATTTTATCGGCTAGATCCAAAAGCACTTCTCCGCCCAAAAAACAGCAATCACCGATTGTTAAATTGGCAAATGTTCCCCGGTAAAGATTGAGGAATCGGATATTTTGAATTATACAATCACGGCCAATTTTTGCACCCATAAGTTGCAGGAAAAAACTCCGCAAAGGTGGAAAGACCATAATAGCAAATAGTATTTCAAGGCCGGTAGCGCAAATAAATTTAGTAGTTTTTTTTAGACCAATCTCTCGCAGAGCTTTCATAGTTTAATCTCTTGTCTTAACCTCCACAGATTCCCAATATAATCTATGGTATCAGAAAAAAGATTAACTGTTGATTTTTTGTCACCACGGCGTAAAAAAACGGTAGGGATATAAGATATCTTAAGTCGCGCAAGTTTTCCTTTGACCAGGACTTCTGTATCCCAGAACCAATGACTAGCGATGATTGTCGGCAAAAGTGGCATGAGAGTTTTTTTTCTGAAAAATTTATAGCCAGCTTCAGTATCGGGAAAATCAACAGCCAATAATTTCTGCTGCAAAGTTAGATAGGCCCGGCTGGCAAGATGGCGTATTAAATGACTAAATCCAAATTGATAAATCCGCCAGGCATAAACTAAATCATATCCCTGTTTTATCTTGTCAACAAAAAGGGGAATATAGTGGGGGTCGATTTCACAGTCAATATCAATATAGCCGACAATCTCTGCTTTTGCCATGTTTATGCCTTCAGCAACCGTCGCTCCCCTTCCCTGGTTTTTTTTATGAAAGATTGCCCGCAATTTAACAGGCGTTGGTTTTTTCAAAATTGACTTGATATAACCAGCTGTTTGGTCACGACTCTTATCATCAATAAATATCACTTCCCAGCTAAAAGGAGATGCTTCCAATATTTTTAAAATTCGGGCAACACTTCCTTTTATATGTTGTGCTTCATTGTAGCATGGGAGAATGAGGGTGGCTTGAGTTGAATTCATATATTTAACCGCTACAGTATAAACTATGGCGTAGAGAAATGCGATCTAAAAATTTGCTACAATTGCTTTTATGTCTTCGAGAAAAAAAATTGCTTTCAATACCCTGATTCAAATTATCGGAAAAATTATAACTGCCAGTTCAACCTTTTTTGTCACGATAATTCTTGCGAGGACTTTCGGGGTGGATGGTTATGGTGAATACACCAAAATTGCAGCTTATATCGCATTTTTTCTTCTGCTAATTGATTTCGGCATGAACGCGGTAGCTCTTCCACTTATGGAGAATCTTGATGAACGAAGTGTTTTTTCTCATTTGTTTTTGTTGCGACTTTTATTTGGTATGGTCTTGGTCGCCATTGCCTGTGGTATGACCGTTGTTCTTCCGTTTGACGCAACAACAGCGCAGGGGTTTTCGACTGCAGCAAAAATCGGCATTATTTTAATGGCGACGACAATTATTCCTCAAGGAATCATCCTCTCTGGCAATGCTATTTTTCAGAGACATTTGCGTTATGACCGGTCGGTTATCGCCAACTCAGTAGGGAGTTTAATCGGATTGCTTGGTTTGATAGCAGTTGCCGCAGCTGGGGGAAATCTTTTATGGGCA
>CAZUUL010000075.1:0-5143 GCA_964623155.1 uncultured Gammaproteobacteria bacterium | reverse complement strand
AATTTTTTCGGCGTAGCAGAACCAATCATTCAAACATCCAAAGTCAATGACAGTTACCGAGTGATTGTTGAGTTGCCTGGAATAAAAGACGTCAATGAAGCAATTGACCTTATCGGAAAAACCGCGCAACTTGAGTTTCGAACCTTGGAAGCCTCTCCCTCGGCCCAGGCGGCAACCTCAAGCGCCCTCCTTTATGGGTTTAGCAACAAAACCAATCTTTCAGGCAAAGATCTCCGCCGCTCCTATGTTCAGTTTGATAACAACACCGGCCAACCAATAGTCAGCCTGGAATTTAGCCCTCTCGGCGGCAAAAAATTTGAAGACATAACCCGCGCCAATGTCGGTCGGCCTGTAGCCATGGTTTTAGACAATCAAATAATTTCTGCCCCGGTTGTTCAAGAAGCAATTACCGGGGGGAGTGCTGTTATTCGCGGTAAGTTCACTACTGAAGAAGCTAAACGCTTATCGATTGCCCTTAACGCAGGAGCCCTGCCGGTTCCGGTTACCATCATTCAACAAAGAAATATTGGAGCTACGATAGGTGACAAGGCAGTCCGCTCCAGCATCGTCGCCGGAGTCATAGGTTTTTCAGCAGTGGCTTTGTTTATGATCGTTCTTTATGGCCGGCGCGGTATGATTGCGATAGCAGCGCTTATTATTTATAGCCTGGTCGTTCTGGCAATTTTCAAATTATTGCCCGTGACATTGACCCTTGCCGGTATCGCCGGTTTCATTCTCTCCATAGGCATGGCGGTTGACGCTAACATTCTCATTTTTGAACGGATCAAAGAAGAAATCCGCTGGGGAAAACCGGAGTCTTCTGCCACAGAATTGGGCTTTTCCCGCGCCTTTCCTTCTATTCGTGACAGCAACAGCAGCAGTTTAATTACCTGTACTATTTTGTACTGGTTCGGGAGCGGTCTTATTCGCGGTTTTGCCCTGACGCTTGCTATTGGTGTTATCGTTTCGCTTTTTAGCTCGATTACGGTTACGAGAACGTTGTTGAGAGTATTTCAAAAATAATCTCTGAAAATCCTAAATCCCAAATTATAAATTCTAAACAAATCCAAATGACCAAAACCAAAAATATAAATCACCAGTTTTGAACATTTGAATTTTGGTATTGTTTAGAACTTAGGACTTAGAGTTTAGAATTTAATTATGATCGATATCATCGGCAAAAAGAAGGTTTACTTTCTCATTTCAGCTTTAGTAATCATCCCAGGGTTAGTTTCCTTCCTCTTCTGGGGACTTCGCTTTTCCATTGATTTTACTGGCGGGAGTCTGCTTGAGGTGCGGTTTGAAGATTCCGGCCATCCGGTTTCTACCCAGACGATTAAAGAAATTGTTGAAAAAGACCAGGCTCAAGTAGCATCAGTTCAAGAAGTCGGCGACAAAACCTACCTTTTTCGTCTAAAGTCAATTACTAAAGAAAAAAATTCCGATATTCAAAACAAGCTTGCAGCTGCAGTTGGAGGAAAAGTAATTGAACAGCGCTTTGAAACAGTCGGACCAACCATTGGATCAGAGTTGACGCGCAAAGCCATATTTGCCATAGCCGTGGCTTCGCTGGTAATAATTTTTTACATCACTCTGGCTTTTCGCAAGCTTACCAAACCGGCTTCTCCCTGGCGTTTTGGCGTTACTGCAATCATCGCCCTGATTCATGATGTGCTTGTGGTTGTGGGAATATTTTCTCTCCTTGGTCACTTCTATCAGGTTGAGATTGACTCGCTTTTTGTCACCGCGCTTCTTACGGTGATTGGTTTTTCCGTCCATGACACGATTGTCGTTTTTGATCGTATTCGCGAAAATCTTCGGAAAATGGCCGGCCAATCGTTTGCCGAAATCGTCAATGTTTCAATCAGGCAGACATTGGCCCGCTCTATCAGTACTTCTGCTACGGTAGTTCTTACCCTTTTTGCTCTGCTCTTATTTAGTTCAGGCAGCCTCACATGGTTTATAGTAGCATTATTAATAGGCATCATCAGCGGCACTTATTCTTCCATCTTTAACGCCAGCCCCTTGCTCGTGGTATGGCAAGAGTGGATGGAGAAGAAGGACAAGTAAATTCGCAAGAATTCGCAAGGGGACACCTTGCAGAAGCTTGCAAGGTGTCCCCTTGCGAATGCCGCAACCATCGTCTTATCCCAATTACCTGGGAAAAATTTCTCAGGAGTGGGTCAAACCAGAGGAAATTTTGGCTTTTTTCAAAAGCACTCAGCGTACTTCGCTAAAAGGAACCTACTCATATCAGCAGTTTGTTGAAGAATACAAAGATTCGGTTGATGAGCAAATCACGCACTTGGTATTAGAGTAATCTCAATTAAATAAGGTAATACCTAAACATCTAAACAGTGGTACATTAAAAACAGATCTATTTAAAAGTCTTGTTTACTTGATGGTTTTACTTACCTCCGGAATCCTTTTTAACAAATAGTCTCTCTCATTCTTCGTTAAATCATCTTCCACTTCCGCAAATAAAGCATTCAACACCTTACCTACCATCGGCCCAGGCTTGATATTCAAAATCTTCATCACGTCATTGCCATCGACCTTCAAATCCGCCACACTGAACGGTTGGACTTGGACTTCTTCAAGACGCTTTTTATAAAGCTCCAGCCTCCATGATGTTTCCCTCGCCCCTCCCCCCAATCGATCTCCGGTCCGAAGCGCCAACATATCGTCAAGATTTTCCTTGCCAACATTTCTGATGAACCGCCGAATGGCGCTATCCGTCTGCCGCTCATCAACCGTAAATTGATGGAAGCGCACTAACCTTAGCAATCGTTCTCGCTCATGTCGACTGAATCGGAGTCTGTCTACAATTGCTCGCATCAGTTTAGCTCCCACAATTTCATGGTTATAAAACGTGATGATTCCTTCATCAGTTTTTTTAAACGTTTCGTACTTGCCAATGTCATGAAGCACCGTTGCCAATCGAACAATTGGATCCTTTGAAGGGCAAAATTGCAAAGACTTAATTAGATGCGTTCCTACATCATAGATATGATGCCGTTTTGGACTCTGCTGGGGGATTCCAAAGCAACGGTCCAGTTCAGGGAGAATTTCAGCCAGAAGACTGCTATTTTTTAGGAGCATAAAGCCATCAGCAGGAAAGTCGGTTTCAATGATTTTGAGAAGTTCATCGCGGATACGTTCTTGAGAAATGGTGCGGATTGATGAAACGTGGGTTCTTATCGCCTGAAACGTTTGTTCCTCAATAATAAACTGTAGCTCGGTAGCAATACGTATTGCCCGCATCATGCGCAGAGCATCTTCACTAAAGCGCTGTTTTGCATCCCCGACGGCACGAATCAGTTTTTTTTCTATATCCTGCTGGCCTTTGAAGGGATCGACGATCTGTTTTCCATCGTAGGCAATGCTGTTTATTGTAAAATCCCGGCGAGCAAGATCATCTTCGATTGATTTCCCCCAGAAGACTTTATCAGGGTGGCGGCGGTCGGAATAGCCGTGTTCGGTGCGAAAGGTGGTGATTTCGTAGATTTGTTCTGTTCTTGCCGTGACATCGTCCCAGGAGTCCCTTTGGGCCACCTGGGAGGAGTCACTACCCCGAGGTGTCTTTAGATTTTTTCCAGCCACATCGGAGGAGACACTTTCTTTGTCATACAGGAGTCCTTTGGTGGAGGAGTCACTACCTTCCAGGTGTTTTTGGACTGGAATTCCAACTGTTCCAAAGACATTGTTATAAAACCCATCAGGAAAAAGTTTCAGAATTTCGTGAGGTGTGGCATTGGTTGTAAAATCCCAGTCCTCTGTTGGTCGACCCATGAGAAGATCGCGGACGCACCCACCCACGGCATAGACCTGGTAACCTGCCTGCTCAAGGGTTGAGAAAACTGTCACGACTGATTCTGGCAGGGCAAATGATTTCATGTTATGATAAATAATACCTCATATTGTACTCGAAACTACACCCATGAAAAAGTGGAAAATTATAAGCGAGCTTAAAATTGACGATATCATTTCCAGTTTACTTTACAATCGTGGTCTAATTTCAGCTCCGGATATTGAAGATTTTCTTTATCCTGATTTGGACAGGGTTACTCCGGAGCGGGTTGCCATCGATCCGATTCAACTGGATAAATCGCTTAAACGCATACGTCAAGCCGTTGATAATAAAGAGCAGATTATTGTCTATAGCGATTACGATGTCGACGGCATCTGCGCCGGCACGATAATGTGGGAGACATTATACGATCTCGGAGCTAATGTCCTTCCCTATATTCCTGACCGGGTTGAAGAAGGCTATGGTTTATCAATAAAAGGCATTGACAACTGTCTTAAACTCTACCCTGATACAAGATTGATAATTACCGTTGACCATGGCATCTCGGCTTGGGATAAAGTTGATTACGCAAATGCGCATGGAATAGATCTAATTATCACCGACCACCATCAAATGCCCGAACGTCTGCCTAAAAGTCTGGCCCTAGTTCATTCGCTCAAACTTTCCGGAAGCGGCGTAGCCTGGATGCTGGCGCGGGCTTTTAGCAAAAAAAGCAATGATTTTCTGGATCTGGTGGCGATAGCCTCGATCGCTGATCTCGTGCCGTTAACCGAGTCGACCAGGATTCTTGTGAGTTATGGATTAAAAAAGCTAAATGCGACTGACCGGGTCGGATTGCAAGAACTTATAACCGAGGCTGGACTTAATATGGGCGAGATTGATACTTACAAGGTAAGCCATATTTTGTCGCCCCGGCTCAATGCTATAGGTAGACTTAGTCATGCTATGGACGGGCTTCGACTTCTTTGTACGAAAAACCGTGAACGGGCCAGAAGTTTAGCTCAAAAAATCTCGCTCACCAACCGCGAACGGCAAATTTTAACAGAACAAACTATTGTCCATGCACGGACGACAATTGAAGAAACAAAAAAACAAAGTCTATTGCGGAAAAAACTTCTGTTTATTGATCATGAAACATACAACCAGGGGATTATTGGTTTGGTTGCAGGTAAATTGGCTGAAGAATATTATCTGCCTGCCATTGTGGTCGCCCGCGGCGACGTTTACTCAAAAGCAAGTGCCCCCTCAATCCGGGGATTCAATATCATTGATGCCATCCGTTCGGTCAACGACTTACTGGTTGACTGCGGTGGTCACCCCATGGCAGCCGGT
>CAZUUL010000074.1:0-5144 GCA_964623155.1 uncultured Gammaproteobacteria bacterium | reverse complement strand
AATGTAAACAGCTTCTTTTACAACCCGTTCCGTGTCAGCGAGTCTGAACAGTTACGGGTTATGATTCGGGGTATTGATTCTAATAGCCAATTGCTTTATCATCAAAAGCAGATGAATATCCTTGTCATCGGCGCTGGCTTTACCGGGCTAACCGCAGCCTATGAGCTTCTAAAAGCGGGTGGGCAGGTAACGATCGTTGAAAAAGAGGATAAAGTTGGAGGTCTGGCAGTTGGATTTAAAATGCCAGGCTGGGACTGGGCTATAGAGCACCACTATCATCACTGGTTTGCAAACGATTTACACGCGATAAACCTCATAAAAGAGGTTGGCCTTGGCAAAGACTTATTTTTTAAAGACCAAAATACAGACGTTTTTCTACATGGCAAAATTTATCCGTTTAATTCACCTAAGGATATCCTGCAATTCGAACCATTACCCTACTTAGACCGTTCTTGGTTAGGACTTTTAAGTTTGCTTTTAAAAACTATACCAGCTACACTGGCGATCCAATTTGAAAAGGTAACTGCCTATGAGTGGATAGCAAAATATTATGGAGAAAAAAACTTTAAAATACTCTGGAAACCACTTCTTGATGCTAAATTCGGGCCATATGCTAAAACCGTCAATATGGCATGGTTTTGGGCCCGCATTAAAAAAAGAACCTTTAAACTTGGGTATCTTGCTGGCGGCTATCAACGACTATCAGACCAAGTTGCAGAACTTATCCGTCATGCTGGAGGAAAAATACTTCTCTCAACACAATTTGACCCAGGAGTAAAAAATCAGTTCGAGAAAATCATTGTCACCACGCCATCTGTTATTTTTACTAAGCTCTTCCCTAATCTTCCTAAAGACTATAGCCAAAGAATCTCCTCAATACCCCACCTCCATGCTCTCAACCTTCTTCTCATCAGCGAAAAACCATTCCTTCCTAAAACATACTGGCTCAATATTAATGAACCAGGCTACCCATTTGTCTGCGTAGCCCAGCATACTAATTTTGTTGATAGCAAGCATTATGGTGGCAAGCATCTCACCTGGATTGGTAATTATCTCCCCCCCAATCACCCCTACCTTAAAATGACTAAAAAAGAGCTCTTCAAACTTTTCCTACCTTATCTTAAAAAAATAAACCCTACCTTCAACTATGGACTACGAACTATGGACTACGAACTATTCATGGGTCCCTTTGCTCAACCTGTATTTCCTGTTAATTATTCTAAAACCAAGCCAGTATTTAAAACCCCTCTTGCCAATGTCTATCTGGCCAATATGGACATGGTTTATCCCTGGGACCGCGGAACAAATTATGCTATCGAACTAGGTCAGAATATTGCTAAATTTATACTTAATAATTCAAAATAATATTTAACACATAAATAAATATCAGAAGTATAAATGGCTATGGATAATTCAATGTCGCTCTTTTTTACACCCCAGGGCAAAATTAATTGGAAAATGGTCGGGCTGGTTCTGGCAACGCTGCTTTTTTTAACTGGGTTAGTTACCCTTACCACTGAACTCTTAGGTAAACCCCGTTAGAAATTTCTAACGGGGTAAATTTTCCATTTGACAAACAGGTTTTATCCTGTTTAAGATAGAATGTGATGTGAAGTCTGCCAGAAAATACTTGCATCCATCGGTCCATTCGCTGCCTTTGTATCTTGGCATATTTGCCATTCTCCTTATTCCTTCAGCAACTGCACTTTTCCTGGCTGCCAAATTGCAAAATCAGCAAACTAACCTCATGAGTGAAAATAAAAAAGTCGGGCACACCCAGCCGACCGGGAAAATCTCAACCAGCAAAAATTCTGTGGCTAACAGCGGTGACACCGTTACTTTTACCGCAAAAGCCCAAGCCCAGGAAGGCCAGGTCGAGTATGTCCGCTACTACCTTCTTAACCCAATCCTTGGGTTAAACAACGATTGGGGTGCGCCAAACTGGTGCTCGTGCAGCCCCGCCTGCGGCGGGGCTGATCCGTGTAGGCTAAAGACCTGGGACCTGGGTGAATCAGGGGATGCGTCAAGAAATTATGCCATTTCCTGGGGACCAGATACAACTTCAGGTATCTCTACTCAAGTATCTAGAAAACTTAATCCAGTGAACGTGCCGCCGGGAGAATACGATGTCTATATTCAGGTAAAAGATACTGCAGGTAACATAAACGAAGCCGCTGATATGCTCAAAATTACGGTGATGAGCGGAACAACAATTCTGGGTGCGCAAACTCCGCCCCAGGTTAATATTGTGCGCTGCGGGCAAGATGAAGGGAGCGGTATCTATTCTTTTGCTTTCGAAAGTAAAAACTCTGCTACACTAGCAGTCAAACACCTTTATCAACTCGACCAGGGCTCATGGACGACTCTGACTGATACAGGGGTAGCGCTGGAAGTCGGGCCGGGCGAACACCTATTTTCCATTCAAGCCATCGACTCATCCGGCGAAGTCGCCACAGCCCACTGCAACTTTACGGTGAAATAAATTCCCCTCTATTCCCATTGTTCTCGCTTTCCCCTACAATTGCTTTTGAGATTACTATATGCGCGAGACAAGAGCTTCTTTTAAGGCTCTCCTGGTTGCCCTCCGCCCCAATCAATGGGTAAAAAATCTGGCGGTATTTGCCCCGGCCCTGTTTACCCACCAACTGTTCAATCCCGCGGTTTTTGTCGACTCCATTTTGGGTTTTATTATCTTTTGTGCCCTGTCTTCTGCTTCATATCTTTTAAACGATATTGTCGATTTGCCCCTTGACCGGCTCCACCCCGACAAAAAACGCCGGCCCTTGGCCTCGGGCCAGGTCTCAACCAGTCTGGCCATGGAAACTCTTATGCTTCTTTCCTTCTTTGCCCTGATCGTTTCATTTTTTATTAGCACGGCTTTTCTGTTTACTGCCCTGACATTTTTTTTGCTCCATGTACTTTATTCGTTGTATCTAAAAAATTATGCAGTCCTTGACATTCTTACTATAGCTTCATCTTTTTTTCTGCGGGCTCTGGCTGGGGAGATCATCACCGGATTCCACTTGTCAATCTGGCTGACTCTGACAGTAGTTTTTTTGTCTTTGTTTATTGCCAGTTGTAAACGCCGAAGCGAACTCGAACTTGAGGGAGAAAAAACCAGGCCATCGCTGGCCCATTACCGAATGCGCCTGCTCGATTTTTACACTTCAACTTTTGCCACTGCAACCATTCTGACTTACTCTTTGTTTTCCTTTTTAGGGGCTGATTCAAGAAATGTCAGCGGCCCCTTAAGCGATTTTGTTGCGCTCGCTTTTCCCCAGGCCGAAGGCAGGAAACTTATGATCCTGACAATCCCTTTTGTCCTTTACGGCATTATGCGCTATGCCCAGCTCATTTACGAAAAACCGGTCGGAGAAAAACCCGAAGCCCTCGTAACCCAGGACCGGCCTCTGATTACGGCGATTCTTTTGTGGGGAATACTGGTAGCAGTAATTATGTATATGATATGAGCGGTTTGAAATTATCCTAATGACATCAAGAAACTCTCTTCTTCTCTTCTTAATTTTGCTTATAGCTGCCTTCCTGCGTTTTTATAATCTGATGTGGGGTGCACCCTATTTTTTTAACCCTGATGAAAGGAACATGGCTAGTGCCGTTAGTCAATTTCGTCTCCCCGAAAAACTCTCAGACATCCTCCCGTGCTTCTCTTCTGAACTCCAACCTCTCACTTTCCATTTCAAAGTCCCATTTCCAACTTCCCACGTCCCACCTCCCAATTGCAATCTCAACCCGCACTTCTTCGCCTACGGCGGTTTTCCCCTCTACCTTGCTTTTTTCTCACATCAAATCTTCCAACTTCTAACCTCAATCGCCACCTTCCACCTTCCACCTTCCACCTTCCAATCCATCTCCTTTCCTCAAGCCATTTTCTGGCTCAGATTTTGGTCGGCAGTGTCTTCAACAATCACAGTCTTGATAGTCTATATGATATCTAAACAAATCCTTTCTTCTATCTTTAAAACAGACAAGAGGTGGGAATTGAGAGATGGGAAGCTGGATAACGAAGTGGGAAGTGGGATTTCTAGAAATCTAGAAAATCAAAACATCTCACTTCCAAATCCAGCTTCTCACTTCTCACTTCTCACTTCTCTCCTCACTACCTTCACCCCCGGCCTCATCCAATCAGCCCACTTTGGCACCACTGAGTCATTACTTACCTTCTCTTTTATGACAATCATCTATTTATCCCTAAAGCTAGTAAATTCCAAGCACCTTGGAATTTGTTTGGAATTTGGAGTTTTAGTGCTTTTTGCCTTCATAATGGGTCTTGCCCTTGCCACCAAGCTCTCAGCCCTTGCCTTTGCGGTTCCTTTTACCATAGCTTATCTTTTTTTCATGCTAACATCGCTAAAAAGAAAACGCGGGCTAGTAAAAATTTTAGTCGGGCTACTAGGGTATTGCAGTCTTGGGTTACTCACTATCGCACTTACCCTTACCATTTTCTTCCTCACCTCTCCCTATAATCTCTTGGCTTGGCCCGATTTCCGGGGAACCACGAACTATGAAGTGGGTGTTGCTACAGGTGCGATCCGAGTTTTTTATACCCGACAGTTTGAGGCGACAGTGCCGATCCTCTTTCAGATGGAAAAAATCTTCCCTTATGCGTTGGGCCCGCTCATCTTTCTTCTTGGCTTAATCGGTATCACTCTTGCCGCTTTCTCTCTCATCAACCTCAGACTCAAACCCCAGGTGGCGAAGCTCTTCCACCTCCCAGGTGGAAATGAGGCTACACCTCGGGAAATCGTCATTCTTCTCGTTGCCTTCCTAGCCTATTTTATCCCTAACGCTCTCATCTATGCCAAATGGGTACGATTTATGACACCGATCTTCCCTCTATTTGCAGTCTTTGCTACTATTGCAATTTTTTACCTTAAACAATGGCTAGAAATGTTACTAGGTAAAATTCAAAGTTCAAAATTCAAAGTTCAAAATGACAGTGCAAAATTCAAAATGAGCCCAGCAACTTTTAACTTTAAACTGCAACTTTGCACTTTGCACTTTGCACTTCTAACTGTTGCAATAGCCCCCGGGGTAGCATTCTTATCGATATACCCCCACGAAGACGTCCACGGGGAGCTGGACCAGCTCGAGCATCCGGCCGACACGCTCGGCGATCTCCGCCC
>CAZUUL010000073.1:0-5211 GCA_964623155.1 uncultured Gammaproteobacteria bacterium | reverse complement strand
TCGGGGCCGGTACAACCGATATCTGTGTTTTTATTGACGGTTCATTATCCTACTCAGCTGTTCTTCCAATAGGCGCAAGACACATAACAAATGACCTGGCAATAGGTTTGCGAGTTTCTTTGGAAAGTGCAGAAAAAATCAAGCTCTATTTGAGTAAAAATAAACAACGTCTGAGTCATCCTGAGGAATTAAGCGAAGAAAAAAAGAAAGAAAAAAAGAAAAGTGACGATGATGTCGATTTATCATCACTCACACTTCCAGAAGAAATAACAAGTGTTTCTCGGAGAACGCTTATCGAAGGTATTATAAAACCACGTTTAAATGAAATTTTTACTATGGTAGGACTGGAAATAAAACGCAGCGGCTTTGGGGGAATGACCCCATCTGGACTTGTAGTTACTGGAGGCGGGGCAGAGACCATAGGGTTGCTTGAAGCAGCCAAACGTAATTTAGCCATGCCGGTACGCATCGGTATTCCAACCAATATCACTGGTTTGATAGATGAAATAGTTAGCCCCATGTATGCAGCCAGCTGCGGCGTTCTTCTTTATGGAAGCAAAACTGGACAAAGCGAAGCGAAAAACTTATCTCTTGCTCAGATCACCGAAGCAGCCCGCCGTATTCCAGTGGGAGGAATGTTAGGAAAACTCACCAGTATCATCCGGTCTTTTCTTCCCTAACAGCGATTGTTGACTTGTGGTATACTTTGGCAACTTCTTGATATGCCAATGCTTATCAAACCCGATATCGCACGATTTGCAAAGATTAAAGTCATGGGGCTGGGTGGTGGTGGAGCCAACGCAGTTAACTCCATGATTTCCAATAACCAAATTCAGGGAGTAGATTTTATCGGCGTCAATACCGATGCCCAGGCGCTTCTTGCTTGTAGTGCTCCGACCAAAATCCAGATCGGGGAAAATTTAACTAAAGGTTTGGGAGCCGGCGGAAATCCAAACATAGGCCGGGAAGCGGCTGAGGAATCGCGGGAAAAATTGAAGAATGTGCTCGAAGGATCGGACATGGTATTTATCACCTGTGGTGAAGGCGGGGGCACGGGTACTGGTTCAGCTCCGATTGTTGCCGAAATTGCCAAAGAGCTGGGAGCTTTGACCGTGGGCGTAGTCACCAAACCCTTTGCCTTTGAAGGAACACGGCGCATGGTGACGGCTGAAGAAGGGATAGCCAATCTTAAAGAAAAACTCGATGCGCTTATCATCATCCCAAACCAACGGATTTTGGAAGTAGTTGATAAAAAAGCGACACTTATTGAAGCTTTCAAGGTGGCTGATTCGGTACTCGGGCAGGGTGTAGCCGGCATAGCCGATTTAATTACTGTTGCGGGACTAATTAATGTCGATTTTGCCGATGTTAAAGCGATCATGACCAATGCTGGGTCAGCACTTATGGGAATTGGCACAGGTGTTGGTGAAAACCGCGCTTCAACCGCCGCTCGAACCGCCATCTCCTCGCCGCTTTTGGAAATTTCTATAGAGGGAGCCAAAGGGGTACTCCTAAATATTACCGGCGGGCCGGATATGACTATGAGTGAGGTGGATGAAGCCGCCAAGCTCATCTCGCAAGCGGTTGATCCCGATGCCAATATCATTTTTGGAGCGGTGATAGATGAAAAAATGGTCGACCAAGTGAAATTGACAATTATTGCGACTGGTTTTGACGAAGTAAAACGCAGGCTTCAGAATTTGGTAACGCCAAAACAGGAGCTGAAAGCAACCAATGGCGATCAACAACCATACAACAATGACACCGAAGATACTCCCCCTGAACAAGACCAGTGGGACATCCCGGCCTTCTTAAGACAAGGAAAACATTAGCGCAGAGGTAGTTTAATTGCGCGAGTATAGAATAAACGTTTAAAATAAGCCATATATGTTTAAGCCAACATCGCCGCAATTAGACCTCCCCGGCTTGGAAAAAACACTACTTAAATACTGGGAGGATCATAATGTTGTTCAAAAATACCTCACTAAAAATGCGAACTCCAAAAAATATTGGTCATTTTTAGATGGTCCTATCACTGCCAACAATCCCATGGGTGTCCACCATGCCTGGGGTAGGACCTTTAAAGACCTTTGGCAGCGTTACTACAACATGAAAGGCTATCGCGAGCGTTTTCAAAACGGTTTTGATTGCCAGGGGCTTTGGGTCGAGGTCGAGGTCGAAAAAGAGCTCGGGATCCGTACCAAAAAAGACATCGAAAATTTAGTCCCCGGCAACAAAGCCGCCAGCATCGCGAAATTCGTTGAATTATGTAAAACTCGCGTCCTCAAGTTCAGCCAGATCCAAACGCAACAAAGCATCCGCCTCGGCTACTTTATGGATTGGGACCACTCCTACTACACCATGTCTGATAAAAACAATTATACTATCTGGCACTTTTTAAAAGTCTGTCATGATCGCGGCTGGATTTATAAAGGCACCGACTCTGTCCCCTGGTGCCCCCGCTGCGAAACTGCCATCTCACAACATGAAATGCTTACCGAAGACTATAAAGAAATTGTTCATGACTCAATTATTTTTGAGCTGCCAATTGTTGGTCGGGAAAAAGAGTATCTACTTGTTTGGACAACTACTCCTTGGACAATACCTGCCAATATTGCGGTTGCCATTGATGAGAAACTTGATTATTCCTTAGTTCAAGGTGATACGGGTGATTTCTATTGGGTCGCCAAAGACTTAGTCGAGAAAGTTTTTAAAAAGAAATACGAAAAAATTATTAAAATAGTTAAAGGAAAACAATTGCTGGGTCTCCATTATCGCGGTCCATTCGACGATCTTGAAGCCGTTAAAAAAGTGGCTCAAGAAAACAAATCAACCTTTCACTCGGTCGTTGCAACAGACGATAAAATCCTACCTATCTCAAAAGAAGAAGGCACCGGCCTTGTTCACACTGCGGTCTCTGCCGGAGTTGAAGACTATAAACTCGGAAAAAAACTCGGACTACCGATGATTCCAGTCATTGCCGACAATGCTGATTATTTACCTAGCTTAGGATTTTTAACTGGAAAAAATGCTAAGAAAAACCCTCATCTGATTCTTGATTACTTAGTCGAGAAAGACAAACAAGGAGAAAATTGGGTCTTTGAAATTGAAAAATATAAGCACCGCTATCCAGCCTGCTGGCGCTGTAAAACTGAACTTGTTTGGAAAGTGACCGATGAATGGTACGTAGCAATGGACAAGCCATCGAAGTTAAAAGTTAATAAAACGCTTAGGGAGATGATGATTGAAGTTGCTAAAAAGATTAATTGGCTTCCCGCTTTTGGTCTTGATCGTGAACTGGATTGGCTTAAAAACATGCACGATTGGCTGATTTCCAAGAAAAATCGTTACTGGGGCTTGTGTCTACCCATTTATGAATGCCTAAAATGTAAAACCTTTGAAGTCGTTGGAAGCCGCGAAGAACTAAAGGAAAAAGCCGTCGAAGGCTGGCAAGAATTTGAGGGTCACTCACCGCATAAACCCTATATCGATGGAGTAAAAATTCGCTGTTCCAATTGTCATCAATTAACTTCTCGCATCGAACCCGTCGGTAATCCCTGGCTTGATGCCGGCACCGTGCCTTTTTCAACGATTGCCGAAAACAATCAAGGCGAACCTCTTTATAAAAAAGATAGACAAGAATGGCAAAAATGGTTTCCGGCCGATTTTATCACCGAGTCATTTCCGGGACAGTTTAAAAATTGGTTTTATTCCCTTATTGCCATGTCAACCGTGCTTGAAAATACAAACCCATTTAAAACCGTCTTAGGCTTTGCCACGTTGTTAGGCGAAGACGGCCGAGCAATGCATAAATCCTGGGGCAATGCAATCGAATTTAACGAAGGCGCTGATAAAATAGGCGTTGACGTCATGAGATGGATGTACGCCACCCATAATCCAGAACAAAATTTACTTTTTGGTTACAAAAAAGCCGACGAGGTGAGACGTAAGTTTCATCTAATCCTTTGGAATGTTTACAATTTTTTTGTAGCCTACGCCAATGTTGATAAATATCCTAAATTTCTTGCAAGGGGACACCTTGCAGCCTTGCAAGGGGACACCTTGCAAGGCAAAAACGTCCTCGATCGTTGGATACGTTCTCGACTTAATCAAACCATACAAATTGTTACAAATTCTCTTGATAAGTACGATGAGTTTACTGCAAGCCTTAGTATCGAAGATTTTGTTTCCGATCTTTCAACCTGGTACCTTCGCCGCAGTAGAGACAGAGTTGGCCCAACCGTTGAAGCGAGTCCTGATAAAAAAGCTTGCTATCAAACACTCTATTACACCTTGGTGACTCTAGCTAAACTTTTAGCTCCATTTACCCCATTTATTGCCGAAGAAATATATAAAAACTTAACAGGAGAAGAATCTGTCCATTTAGCCGACTGGCCTGAACTAGAAGATGGACGCTTGAAGATAGAGGATAGAAAAATTATTGAACAAATGAATCTGGTGAGAAAAATATGTGAGCTGGGACATGCCGAGAGGAAAAAATTGTCTATCAAAGTGAGACAACCACTACAAAAATTCAAAATTCAATCCATTCGACAAGCTCAGGACAAGAGTTCAAAATTCAAAATTAATGAAGAGTTAGTAAAATTAATTAAAGATGAGTTAAATGTCAAACAGATTGAATTAAAACCGGGTAGTGGGGAATTATCGGTTAAACTGGATGCGACAATCACTCCTGAACTTAGAGCCGAAGGGGAGGCAAGAGAACTTATACGTCAAATACAGGTGTTGCGAAAAGAATCAGGTTGCCGGCTCAATCAATACATTGACATTACTCTGCCAGAAAATGCTTGCAGAGATTTCGCCAATTACATTAAACGGGAAACACTGGCAAAAAAAATTCTATGGGGCGATCATTTGCAAATTTCAACCCGCTAATCATTTTTCCGATCTTTATTCTGTGCGCTTTCAGCCTGGCCCTTATTCACAGCATAAACCCTGATTTATTCTGGTTACAAGTTGGGTATATGGTGATAGGTTTTATTGTGTTTATTTTATTCTCTTCCGTCGATTACCGGATTTACGCCCAGATTTGGCCGCTTGTCTATGCTACGACTCTGATTTTTCTTGCGATGAGTTTTTTTGGTCCTTTGGTTAGGGGAGCCAATCGCTGGCTGGAAATCGGCTGGTTTAGAATTCAACCGTCGGAGATCATTAAGCCTTTTGTTCTTCTTGTCCAAGTGACATTTCTCA
>CAZUUL010000072.1:0-5288 GCA_964623155.1 uncultured Gammaproteobacteria bacterium | reverse complement strand
GTATACTTAGTATATACCACAATCATAAAGTAATTGTCAAGAAGAATATTTTAATTTATAAATACACCTCATGCGTCCTGGGCAAGCATCCTTGATGCTGGCGGCTTAAATGCTACAATGTTTATGTGCCTGAAAAAAGACCTATCCTGTCACAAGTCGCATATTCTTTCGGCGGCTATGCCCTAGGAATATATGCTGCCTTTACTACTGCACTCCTTCCTCTCTATCTTTTATCTTTTACCAAAAATACCGCCCTCATCGGTGTCCTCGTCACTAATGCCACGTTTCAAACGGCCATCATATCTCTTTTTGTTGGTCCCTTGACTGACCGGATTCGCTGGCGCTTTGGTGGGAGAAAACTATTTATCCTGGTGGGGAGTATTGGTACGGTTAGCATGTTGCTTTTGATTCCACGGTCAACATCATTTATTGTAGTCATGGTGTTGATTGTTCTGGCAGGACTAGCGCGTAGCCTGACGATTGCCCCTCATCTGGCTATGCTAACGGAAAATTCCCCACCTGATAAAAGAGGTCAAATATCAGCCTTTACTGCCCTCTTTGGTTTACTTGGTCAGATCACGATAACCCTTCTTGGCTATTTTGTCTGGAAAAGCGTGTATCCACCGGAAATGTTTACTCTCCTATCAATACTGTTTTTGCTACCAATGATTGCTGTTTTAGTATTTAGCCAGGATACGCCAACAAAACAGTCGAATATTCCCTTGCATCTTCGCCGCATTCCTGCCTTCTTTGCAGATAAACCAAGAAAATTATATCTTCTTTCCCAGTTTTTCCTGTGGTTCGGGATAAATAGCGTCATTCCCTTTTTTACGCTCTTTATGACAGAGTATCTCTCCCTTACGTCTGCTTACGCAATGACCTACTACTTCGATATAGCTTTAGCCAGTGGAATATTTGCCTATCCCTTTGCCTTGTTAGGCAAGCGCCTCGGTGATCTTCGGGCCTTTCAATTAGGTCTTTTAGCCTTCGCCGTCGCAGCACTATTGGGTATATTTGCAAAGGATTTACCGCTAGCCGCTTTGCATCTCTTGGCACTGTTTGCTGGATTTGGCAATAGCGCGAGCATTGTTTTTTCTTATGCACTATTATCTAAACTCACCAATGAATCGACCATGGGACTTACAAGTGGCATTTATACTTTCCTCGTCTCTGGCTTTGCCCCTATTGCTGCTTTGCTCTCCGGGCTACTAATTAGCCATTTTGGCTACCCATCCATGTTTTTCATTCTGGCTGGTAATGTTGTTTTAGCCCTTCTGTTCCTAAGGAGTAAAACTCTGCTTTTTGCATATGAAAATTAAAACTGGTATTGATATTGTCAACCGAAAACGCTTTCAAGCAAGCCTTAAGGCGGGTAAAGAGGCATTTTTAGATAGACTTTTTCTTCCCCAAGAACTTCGGCAAAATACCCCAGATCAGCTGGCAAGCATTTTTGCGCTTAAAGAAGCAATTATGAAAGCTCTTGATAAACCAAGAATTTGGCACAGCATTTGTACCAATCGCAAAGCAAGCGGCAAGGTGGAATGTTCATTTACTGATGTTTCTGTCGCTCAAATGATTTCTTCCCTTGACACCAGCATCGCCCACGAAGGAGAATGGATCATAGCAGTGGTGGTGATTGTTATGCGCCACTAAGTTTCACATGTACAAAAGTATTCCCGATCTCATCAAAGAGACGACAAAACAGTATGGTTGGCTGCCTGCCTTTTCTCTTAAAGTCGGCTTTCGAACTAAAACCTATACCTACCAGCAAATCCACGATTATCTTTACCGTGTGCCATCTTTGTTTGCTAAACGTGGTATTAAAACAGGCGATCGGATTGTCATACTCTCGCTTAATCGACCAGAATATGCCATCCTCATCTTAGGAGCGTTCATCAGTGGAGTGACACTGGTTCCGATTGATTATCGAACTAATCATGAGACCATTGCCAAATTTATAAAACTCACCAGCCCCAAAGCAATTTTTACCTCCAATCTTTTCCGCAATCTGTTTCATGGTTTTGAGCAAAAAGCAATCCTATTCGATGGGTTTCTCGACCAATTGAATGCGTTTCCAGCAAAAGATCCACCTTCAGTTGATCCGGAGCACTTAGCCGCTATTTTATTTACCTCAGGAACCACCGGAGAACCCAAAGGCACTATAATCACCTATGCCAATATCTTGGCAAGCATCAATTCAGCCCGCAGCGTCTTTATCTTGCCAAAGCAGCTTAAGATTCTTTCCATCCTGCCCTTAAGCCATGCCCTCGAAATGTTTGGGGGCTTAATGGTCGCCTACTCGTTTGGTTGCCATATTCATTATTTAGAGCGGATAAACAGTATCACGATTATCCAAGCTTTACGCCGCTATCAAATTGAGGCCATGGCAGTCGTCCCACAAATGTTGCGCTTGCTTTTACAAAATATCGAACGCAGGCTCAAACAAGACAAAAAAATGGCTGAGTGGAATTTGTCCCACCAATTTACTCCCTATCTGCCTAAATCCTTACGACGCCTCCTCTTTCATCGTTTCCATGATCGTCTCGGTGGTTCATTTTCCTTCTTTGCTTGTGGCAGTGCCCCTCTTGAACTTAAACTTGCCCAGACGTGGGAACGAATGGGAATTGGAATTGTAGAAGGCTATGGAGCCAGCGAGACGACTGCCTTTGTTGCGACCAATACATTGGCAAGCAATAACCTTGGTACGGTTGGAAAAATCTTGCCTGGGATAACAACAAAACAGACAGAATCTGGTGAACTTTTAGTAGCGGGTGATAATGTCGTCTCTGGTTACTATCATAATGAAGAAAAAACTAAAGAAACCTTTATCGATGGCTGGTTTCATACTGGCGACATAGTCGCCTTTGACCCTAATGGTTGTATACGGATTGTCGGCCGCGATAAGTTTAAGATTGTCCTACCCGATGGCAAAAAAGTTTATCCTGAAGATATTGAAAAAAAGTTAAATAATCATCCCTTGGTAACTGATTCAATGGTTTTCGGATTAAAGACGAATGAAGGTGAGAGCGTTCACGCTGAGGTTATTACCAAACAGCCTAGAAAACTAGCTCAAATTATTGAAACAGTCAATAAAACAGTCAATCCCCATGAGCAGATCCTTGATTATGGTTTGTGGGCCCATGCTGATTTTCCCCGGACTAAAACGCTTAAGATCGACCGCGATGAAGTGGTACAAGAAGTGTTAAAACGAAAGGCCGGAAAAGAAGTTGTTCAGGACCAAGCAAAGGAACAAACGGATAAGCTTCTTCGCATACTGATAACGGTAAGTGGGAAAAAGCATGTCAAGATGCATGGTAATATCAAGCTCAGTACTGATCTTCAACTCGATTCGCTGAAACGCATTGAGCTCTTGGCTTTGATCGAGGAGGAAATGGGTGTTTCGGTTGATGAATTAAAAATCAAACCGCAAACTACCATTGCTGATTTGCGAAACCTCGTTGTTCATGGGAAACCTACGCTACTTGATGACGGCGAAACAATACCGCGCTGGCAACTGACGCCAACAATGGATTCAATACGTGTGTTTCTGCAGGAGAATCTTGCCTTCCCGGTTTTTGATATTGGAATTAAACTAAAAGTTCGTCATCCAGAAAATTTAGCCAAAATTAAAACGCCACAATTATTCATTTTTAATCATGTTGGTGTCTCCGACGCATTTCAAGCACTTCGCGCTATACCCCAAGAAATACGAAGAAAGACAGCTATTATAGCCTCTCATATGATCTGGCGTGAAAGCTGGTATCAACCCTTTTTTGCCGTCCTTTTTGGTAATACTGTTCCCTTTGTCCGAGCGGAAAGTCATCAAGCCATGCGGGGAAACTTTGAACGCGTTGGCGAACTTTTGGATAAAGGCTACAACGTCCTCATGTCACCTGAGGGTAATATCACTCACACTGGTGAGCTCCTTCCTTTCCACACTGGTGCTGGTTATATTGCCGTAGAGATGGGTTTGCCTGTGACGCATTTTAAACTTGTTGGCTATTACGAACTCTGGCCTGACGAACCAAAACGACGACTTAATCTATTTTGGCCAAAGAAATTTGGTACGGTTGAGGTGATAGTTGGAGAACCAGTCTGTTTTGCTAAAGCTACTTCTTATGAGAAAGCCACCCAGGTTTTGCAACAAAGCATGCTTGATCTTCAATAACATTAAATCCCAATTAATACTCCCCCATCCCGCCCATACCTCCCATGCCGCCGGCGGGCATAGCCGGGATATCTTTCTTTTCGGGAATGTCAGTAATAAGCGCTTCAGTTGTTAATACCATCATGCCAACTGAAGCAGCATTTTGCAGAGCTGATCGGGTCACTTTAGCCGGATCAACGATGCCTGCGGCTAGCATTGAACCAAATTCCATAGTCAGTACGTTAAAACCGTAATCTGCCTCCTTGCTGTCTTCGACTTTTTTGACGACCCAACCAGCTTCTACCCCGGCATTAGTCGCGATCCAGTGGAGCGGTTGCGATAGCGATCGGTAGAGAATATCAACGCCTGCTTTTTCATCACTATTATCAAGTTTATCGCGCAATATCTGCAAACCTTTCCGGGCGCGAATAAGAGCAACGCCACCGCCAGGAACAATGCCTTCTTCAATAGCGGCTTTGGTTGCGGCAACGGCGTCATTGACGCGTTCCTTTTTATCTTTAAGTTCAATTTCTGTGGCGGCACCGACGTTGATGACTGCCACGCCACCGGCAAGCTTAGCCAAGCGCTCCTGGAGTTTTTCCTTGTCAAAATCACTCGTCGACTCATCAATCTCGCGGCGGATTTGGGCGATGCGCGCAGTTATAGCAGCTTTATCGCCTTTTCCACCGATGATACGGGTGTTTTCTTTGTCAGCCCACAACTTCTCCGCCCGGCCACAATCTTCAACCGTGACATTCTCAAGCTTTCGGCCCATGTCTTCGGATATAACTTTGCCGCCACTTAAAATGGCAATATCCTCAAGCATGGCTTTTCTTCGGTCACCAAATCCGGGCGCTTTGATTGCCACAGCGTTAAATGTTCCCCGAAGTTTGTTAACTACCAGCGTTGCCAGGGCTTCACCATCTATCTCATCGGCAATGATTACCAGATTTTTCGATACCTTTACAAAACCCTCCAGGAAAGGTAAAAGATCCTGAATAGAAGATATTTTCTTGTCGGTGATCAATATATATGCGTCACTTATTTCTGTTTCCATGCGATCAGGGTTGGTGACAAAGTAGGGAGAGGCGTAACCTTTGTCAAATTCCATGCCTTCTTTATATTCAATCTCCATGGCCAG
>CAZUUL010000071.1:0-5338 GCA_964623155.1 uncultured Gammaproteobacteria bacterium | reverse complement strand
TACTATCGGTTATTGAGCGCGGGGCAATGATTGCCAATCTTCGAGCAAGCAACTGGTATGAACCAGGGTTTACCATCGGCCGCGCCATCGGAAAAACAACTCAACCAGATGATAAGGTTTTACTCCTTTACCCAGAGCTGGCTGAACCATTTGGAAAATTCATTGACTATTATGCCGATCGAAAAATCGACTATCTGGAGACTCAACAATTCGCGAGTGACGATTCACACAAGGTAGTCGTGGTTTTCCCCAAGGAACGGCCCCTAAGCCATAAGCAGGAACTTCTTCTCCAGGGATATGAAAAGATGACCAAAGATAATTTGGTCATTTATAGAAAACAGAATTAATTCGTAAGTACTTTCTCAATATATTCTTCAACTGCCTGAGCAAAAACATATCCCCTATCCCGCTTAAGATCGAGTTTGTTGATATCCACCAACCAAAGGATTGCTTGGAGTCTTTTGGAATAGCTTTGCTCATACTGCACACACTTTATCATACCCGCCGAAGCGCTGCAATCATCATACTGCTCTTGTCCGGATGGTATAAGGTACATGATGCTTGAAGCTATTTTTGTGGCAAAAATCAATGATTGCTTTGGCGTTTTTGTAGCCTTTTTTAGTAAGTTCTTTGACTGATGCATTCTTTTCAAAGTGTAAATACAACACCTCATCCGCTTGTTTATAAGAAAAGCCAAATTCTCCTTCATCGGTCTGACCCTGCCACAGGCCAGCGCTAGGTGCTTGATCAATAATGCTTTTGGGCACGCCTAAGTATGAGGCGAGCTTGTAAACTTCGGTTTTGTATAAATGTCTGATGGCTTCAATATCCGAAGCTTCATCACCGTAACGGGTAAAGTAGCCAAGCAAGTGCTCTGATCTATTTTCTGTCCCACAGACAAGCGCCTCATGCTTTTTGGCAAGGTCATAAAGAATAATCATCCGCACACGCGCTATCAAGTTGCCAAAGCGAACCCTCTCTCTTTTGCTATCAACAAGACCAATAGCCTGGGCGAGTTTATCAACTGGTTTTTTAATCGAGAGGAAAATTATGTTCTCTTTAGGCATTTTAAAATGGTTAAGAATTTGCTCAAGCCCAGGGTGAGGTTTGAAATAATAGAGGTGGCCGACAATGATATTTTTAAGCGCTAAGGTCTCTTTCAGGAGATAAAACGAAGTCATCGAGTCAATCCCACCAGAAAGACCGATCACTACCTTTTTAAATCCCAATTCTTTGAATTTATTTTTAAGAAATGAGGTGATAACTTGTTTTTCTTTTGCAGCGTCAATATTTAGCATATTTTGAATATAACCCACAGGCTTTAATATACTCCTCAACTTTCTCCGGCAGCATATGTGAGATTGCTAATCCTTCCCCCACCCTCTCCCGAATGCTTGTTGAAGAAATATTGGTAACTAAAAGCTTGGGCGAATTCATCACTACAATCGTCTCAGGAATATTTTTAAGCTCTAAGTGTTTTTTAACCAATCCCTCAAGCTCGGCTGTGGCAATATCGCGCGGGAATATTATCAACTTGTAAGCAGTGATGATTTTCTGCCAATCTTTCCAGCGCTGAAAATCAGACAATTGATCGCTACTTATAATCCAGTGAAAGCTGTCTGTAGTATATGTTTTAGAAAGCAAATTAAGTGTATCAATAGTGTAACTGATTTTCTTTTGCTTGATCTCAAAATCTGAAACGACTATATCATCAATCTGTAAATATTTGCTCATGGCTAAGCGATCTTCGGCCGGCGAGAGTTTTTTATTAAACGGATGTAAAAAACACGGCATCAGCCAAACCTGATCCAAGCCCAAGTGCTCTTTTACCTGAAAAGCAACCAACTCATGGCCAATATGGGGGGGATCAAAACTGCCTCCTAAAATAGCAATGTTCATGGAGAATAGTATACAACAGGAACTCTTATAAAGTGCCTTAAACAAACTGCAACTTTTCTTCAAAAATTTCTGCTTGATCTTCCAGAACTGGTCCTAATAATACTAGAGCAGCTGTTCTTTGTACGAGTAATTCTGTGCGTAAATCATCTATGGCGGCAGGCGTTATAGAGTTGATTCTGGCCTTTAATTGTTCTGGTGATTTAACAGTTTTTCCATAAAATTCTTGCTTGCCAATAAAATCTGCATAATCGTTAGTGTCAGCAAGACTGAGAGTAAGTTCTCTCTTTAAAGTTTCTTTTGCCTCGGTAACTCTTTCGTTTGTAACTTGCAAATTAGTTACTTCGCTAACCATCGCAGCTATTGCTTCCTCGATTTTTTCGGGATCTACTCCGGCTGCAATGACAATTGCTCCATTATCAGAAACTAGCCACGGCCAACAACCAGTAGAATATGCAATGCCCAAATCATATACAAATTTATGAAAGATATTATAGCTTAACATTGTTGCTAAAACTTGGACTTCGGATAGCTGTGGGTGACTTTCTCCTCGGCCTTCAGTGGAAAATGCAAGAAGAGTATGTGTTTCCTGAAGGTCTCTGTTCTCTATGAAGACTTTGGGATGTAATTCAGCAAAAGTAAGTGCTGGGACTTCTATACGAAGTTGGGGATTGGCAATAAGATCGCCAAAGTCTCTGCTGGCTATAGCCAGAGCTTTAGATCCAGTCATATTACCCGCAATTACCAAGATTGCATTGTCAGGACGATAAAAGCGTTGATGATAGGCCATTAAATCGTCTCTGGTAATGCTTTGTATAGAATTAAAAACGTCCGAAGGACTATATCCCAGAGGGTAATTCTGCCAAACGAATTCTCGAAGTAGATTCCACCGATGCTGGATAGGATTGTCAATATCTCTTCGAAGTTCTCTAGTCATAATTCCCTTTTCTCTGATCACAGCCTCTTCACTCATTGAGGGGTTAAATGCAAGCTCTCTTAGAAACTTGGTCGCAAAGTCTGCATGTTCTGATGGCAGCTTTGCTTGAAACATAGAATATTCTTTACCGGTCGCGGCATCGTGTTCACCACCTTGACTTTCAACCGCTCTATCTATCTCTCGCCTTGTGGAGTAAAGCTTGCTTCCTTGAAAACACATATGTTCAAGAAAGTGTGCGTAGCCAATGGTAGTTTTATCACCAAATATTTCTTCATACCGTGGACCGGCCCGTACAAGAAGTCGCGCAGAGACAGATTGAGCCCAGGGCATCTCATGGACTAAAATCCGTAATCCGTTTGACAATGTCTCCTGGTACAGAAATTCAGGTACTGCCCATCCCTCTCGCTCAGGTCCTACAAACATGGAACGATTATATCAGTCTATTTAAAGAGTTAATACCAACCTATTGTGTAAGATCTGCTTTTGTAAAGTTATTGAGAAAACATGTCAGATCACTATTATCCCTATAGTATAAAATATAAGGATTGACATTTTTAAAAATTATGCTATAATAGCGTTCTATCTGATATACTATAGGTTATAAAATGCTGTGGAGGTGAGCTATGGAAACAAAATCATCGGTGCCTCAGCGTAATTGGGAAAATAATGCTGATCAAGATGGAAGACGATCAGGTAGAAATGACAATATTAGAGGTCGAGAAAGTAGAGGTAACACCTATGCTGTTCAAGGATTCAAAGGCATGTCAGCTAAAGAGGCCGCTGAAGCAGCTTTAGATCTTGTCAACCCAGATACTAATCGTGGAGGAAACTCAGCATCTTGGGGAGATCATGCACATGGAGATCCCAAAGATTGGATGACTGGATTGGTGGATATTGACCTAGATAGTTTAAAAGATATTGATTGATTAATTTAACACTATAATAACATGATATCCCTAGGTGTAGCTACAGTTACACCTCCCAGGTGTTAGTCAATCAAGGGCATGAGTTTTTCGCGCAAAATAGTTTCTAAATCATAGTGCCGTTTAACACGATGATTCAATTTTATTATTGGATTTGTTTCAAGAAAATGCATAATGCGATTTGCAGCTTCCCCTGGAACGACCTTTTGTGTATCGATTAAAAACTGCTCCTCCACCCCAAGTTCGCGAAAGACCTTTAAATTAGAAACGAAGATCGGCGTTTTCGCAAGGCTTGATTCAATCACTGGTAAGCCAAAATTCTCACTTTTGGAAAAGTAAAAAACCAAATCTGCAAGATCATAAAGATCATGGAGTTCAGAAGGGTGAAGCCCACGATCAAACTGTTCACCCAAGAAAAGTGTGTTTTCTTCAAGTGAAAGTGTTTGAATTTTCTTTTTAATCATAACTTCGTAATCACCAATCGTTCGGTGCACCGATTTACGACCAGTGAGAATTAGAAAAATTGATTGGTAACGCTTTTTTAAATGATTTAATATCTCCAAACTAAACTCGATATTTTTTCTGGGTAGTATTTTGACTGGCGAGAGGATAACTGGGAAATGCTGAAGCAGGCTATGATTTTTTGCTAATTTGCTAATAGAATCATCAACCTCTAAAAATTCTTTAATGTGTATTCCGTTTGGAATGACCGCTAGACGGTCGGGTGAAACATTGAGAATTGCTCGCAGCAATATTTTAAAAGTCTCTGATATGACAACATAATGGGCTTTGGTTATCGGAGTCATAAAAAGTTCTTGCGCCACAGGATTTAACCGAATATCTGAACGATCCAGGTTGATTTTTTCCTCGGCAATAAAGGTGTGATCGTGAACCCAAACGATAATTTTTTTTTTCGGGTTATCGTTGGTATACTCTTTGAAAGCAGAGATAAAAGGTAGATTGTAGACTAAAGTCATCATGTTATGAATGATAATTACTTCTCTATCTTTTAGTACACTGTCAAGTTTACTCCGTATGCTGGCGGCTAGCTGATAAAAGTCTGAGGAGATAATTCCTTCCTCTATGATATTTTTTTGCAGTGAGGGATTTATTCGAACAAGCGATTGAAGTTCTGGAATTTCAATAAGTTTTATTTTTTGTAAATCTTCTCTTCCTGAACCAGTTACGATAATTACGTCGTTTCCCATATCAGAAAGAAGATGAGCATGATCTTGTACCACCGTCTCAACGCCGCCTATGGTTGGAGGGTATGCATAATGAATAAGAGCTATCTTTTTCATTGGTTTTTTGCTTGACTGTTGGGAGAAAGTCTACCCTTAGCGTACAGACCAAAGTAACCGATTCCACCACGGCTCATGGTTTTATAAACATCTTCATAATCTGAGACCATTTTTTCTATAGTGAACCTTGCTTCAACTACCTTGCGACAATCTTCTCTTTTGAGCATTGGCAATTTCGAAACGGCCTGAACCATCTCTTCTTCCAAATCCACAACAAATCCTGTTTTACCATCTTCTATGACCTCCGGTATTGCACCTCGTCGATAGGCAATAACTGGCGT
>CAZUUL010000070.1:1679-5399 GCA_964623155.1 uncultured Gammaproteobacteria bacterium | reverse complement strand
CTTAACCGCGCCAAATACTATCTATACAAGGGGGTGAATCTTGCGAGACTTTAGAACCTAATAGCTCGATGCAAGGGCGTATACTACCATAAACACTTGTTTTATGCCGATTAGTAATGATTCCTTCTCCATATATTCATCTAAGGAATGAGTATTCCAACCCTCGCTTGTGCCAATTGTTACGGTAGGAATACCAGCAGCCATCGAGACATCTCCATCAGTATTTCCGGAATTGATTTTTGATTTAATACCGAGTTTCTTTTGGACATCCATCGTTAACTGATAAATTCTATGACTTTTTGGAAAAATAGCAGGAACAGTTTCTGCCAATACTTTTAATATTATTTCTACATTGGGAAAATGGTTTCTATATTTATCAAGAATTGACAGAAATTTTTTCTTTGAATGTTCAAGGTAGCTTTCGATTTCCGATCTTATCTCAAACAAACATGAGACATTTCTGGAGATGGCATTAATGCTTCCTTCTCCCACCATCGCTCCCACATTAAAAGTTGTTTTTCCTTTTAATTGCGGAAGTTTTATATGAGAAAAATCAGTGATAATTTGTGCAAGTATGACGTTTGCATTCGGTCTTCCGAAATCGCGGAAACTATGTCCGCCCGCTTTTGTATCTATCGTGAGTTCGAAGCGATACTGACCAATCACTTGGTTAGTTATCCTGCCGATAGGATGACTCTCTACATTCACAACCGCATCAATTTGCTTCCCGTAATCTTTTATAATTTGTTTCATTCCCCGTTTTGCTCCCAAACCTTCTTCTCCAACGGTAAATCCAAAAATGAGATTATGGGGAAATTGAATCTTGTACTTTTTGATGAGCTTAATTGTAGTAAGCAGTCCGGCTATTCCAGCGCTGTTGTCACAAATTCCATGTCCATAGATGTATTTTTCATCCTCCTTGATGGCAACCTTTTTTCCAGGATCACACGCAATATCAGTATGTGCAACTACCAAAATAGTTTTCTTTGAAGATTTTGCTGGAAGTTTTAGAACACAGTTTCCGATGTTATCAATCGAAATGTCTGTAATTCCCGATGTTTCCGACTTTTTTTGAAGAAATTCAATTTTTCTTCTCTCAAACCCTGTTGGAGAAGGAATCTTCGCAATTTGTATTAAGAGTTGCAATAGCGTCTTTTCTTTTGTGTCAATTTCTGTGAGAATTCTATTCATGATAACTATGAATAATATACCTCTTGCATTCGAAATTGCAATCGGTATTTACCCTTCAGGGTGAGCTTTCAGGGTGAACCCCTCTAAAATCGACCTCTTTGGGGACTTGACAATCTCTTTTAAAAATCGTAAATCATTAGATATAACATGATAAAATCTATTTACGGATCATGGCTCAACAAGCATATCATTAGTGTTGGTCAATTTACTAAATCCGACCTGGAAACAATTATTAGTTTATCCAGAAAGATAAAAAAGGAGTTAAAGGCGGGAAAAATAAAAAAAGACTTGACAGGACGGATCATGGCAGCCATTTTCTACGAACCATCCAGTCGCACCTTTGGTTCATTTGTTGCCGCCATGCAGCGGTTGGGTGGAGGAATAATTCCCGTGCAAGGAGTTGTCTATTCCTCTGTAGCTAAAGGTGAATCTCTTCCTGATACGATCCGTACCTTTGGGAGCTATGCTGACATCATTGTTTTGCGTCATCATGAGGAAGGTAGCGCAAAAATAGCTGCTTCATACTCGCCTGTACCAGTCATCAATGCAGGCGATGGGATTGGTGAACACCCGACACAGGCTTTACTTGATTTGTTTACTATCACTGAGCATTTTCCCAGGATCGAGGGTTTGACGATTGGTATGGTGGGAGATTTATTAAATGGCAGAACTATTCATTCACTAGCTAAACTTCTCGTACATTATCAACGTGTAACATTATACTTAGTTGCGCCAGATGTGTTGCAACTGAAGCCAGAGTTTGAAAAAAAGTTAAAAAATATGGGTCTTACCATAAAAAAACTTCAGCATCTTGAGGAAATCATGGGCAAGGTTGATGTTCTTTATATGACCCGAGTACAAAAAGAAAGGTTTGTTGATCTGGGGGTGTATGAAAAAGTGAAAAACTATTATATCCTTACACCACAACTCATGCGCAAAGCCAAAAAAAATATGATTGTCATGCACCCTTTTCCAAGAGTTGGAGAAATTAATTACGATGTTGACAGCGACCCAAGAGCAATATATATCAAAGACCAGATGCACAACGGAATGGTTATCCGCATGGCACTCCTGTTATTGGTTTTAGGTAGGGGATAAAAGGTAGACATAAAATATGATCTTGCCGGGTCTTATAGATCCTCACGTTCATTTTCGTGATCCTGGTCAAACTGATAAAGAAGACTTCACTACAGGCACGGCGGCAGCGCTGGCAGGCGGATTCACTCTGGTTTTTGATATGCCCAACAACAGTCCGCAGCCAGTTGTCTCTGATGCGGATCTTCGGCAAAAAAAACACATAGCTCGAAAAAAAGCACTCTGCGATTATGGTTTATATTTTGGTGCTCTTCCTACCAACCTAGACGAATTTGCCAGAATTACTCCTCAAGTTGTTGGATTGAAAATTTATATGGAGCGTACCACCGGTCCTCTGCTGGTGGAAGATAAAAAGAGTCTGGAGGCTATTTTTAGACTTTGGACTTCTACCAAGCCCATTGTCGTTCATGCAGAAATAGAGACTTTTGATCTGGCTTTATCACTTGCCAGACGCTTTGGCAAACATCTTCATGTGGCACATTTATCCAGAAAATACGAAATAGAAAAAATAAGACAAGCCAAGGAAGAGGGAATGTCCATCAGCTGTGAAGTTTCGCCTCACCACCTTTTTTTAACAGAAGCTGATGTTAAAACTTTAGGTCCATACGGAGTCATGCGGCCGCCGCTTAGGTCTAAAAAGGACCAACATGCACTTTGGGAAAATCTTAATATAATTGACATGATTGCCACTGATCACGCTCCTCACACAATGGAAGAAAAACAAAGCACTAAAATTCCATTTGGCGTTCCTGGTTTAGAAACAGCGCTCCCACTTATGTTGACAGCGGTCTCCGAGGGAAAGTTGGCGCATAATGATGTTATCCGCCTTATGCACGAAGGACCCAAGGATGTTTTTGGTCTCGATAAAACAACAAATAGCAGTCTTGAAGTCGATGAGAATGCAATTTATACTATTGATAATAAATTACTAAAAACAAAATGCGGTTGGTCGCCGTTTCATGGCTGGAAAGTAAAAGGAAGAGTAAAAAAAGTTATCATACGGGGAAAAGAAGTGTATAGAAATGGTAAGGTGATGGTAGCAGCTGGATTTGGCAAGGATGTCGAAGAAAAATCTTATGCTTGAACCTTTTTACGATCCCAAAAAAACCTATGAAGATAATTATACGAAAGGCCCCTTCGGTGTTTTTTCAGACGGAAAAATCTATCGCCAAACGGGTAAACCTCAGCATGTATTTTTGGGACACAATGTCTTTTTACCTTTTGGTATTCCAGCTGGCCCTCTTTTGAATGGGCGCTTCGTTACAGCCGCTCTCGCTAAAGGATTTGATCTTGTTACCTATAAAACGGTCCGTTCAGCAACATACCTATGTCATCCTTGGCGCAATGTGCTTGCTGTCAAAGTGAAAGGGAACCTTACTCTTGAGAAGGCAAAAGACAGAGTGATTGCTGATTCCCATTATAAATCTCCATAGA
>CAZUUL010000070.1:0-1669 GCA_964623155.1 uncultured Gammaproteobacteria bacterium | reverse complement strand
CTAAGGATCCAGATGTCTGGCAGCCTGATCTTGTTCGTGCAGTAGCGTTTGCTAAAAGAGGTCAAGTTGTGATTGGCAGTTTTCAAGGCACACCAAGGGGAAACGCTGATGATTATGTTCAAGATTTCTCTAGGACAGCAAGACTTGTTAGGGAAACTGGAGTTAAAATTATGGAAGTCAACCTAAGTTGTCCCAATGAAGGGACCTCCCATCTTCTCTGTTTTGATATTGAGCGGACAGTCAAAGTGACAGAGGCGATAAAAAACAAAATCGGCAACATACCGCTTATTCTTAAAATTGCCTATTTTCCTGCGGACCAACTAGAAGTTTTAATTAAAAGAGTCGGGAAAATGGCACAAGCTTTTTCAGCTATCAATACGATTCCCGCAAAAATTGTTGATAAAAAAGGCAAGCAAGCTCTTCCAGGAGAAGATAGATTGTATAGTGGTGTTTGCGGGCATGCTATCAAATGGGCGGGTTTAGATATGGTAAAGCGGCTTAAGCGGCTTCGGGAGAAATATAATCTTAACTATACAATTATTGGTGTCGGTGGCGTGGCCGAGCCGTCAGATTATAATGATTATATCGCCACTGGAGCAGATGCTGTGATGAGCGCAACTGGTGCTATGTGGAACTCCCATTTGGCATTTGAAATCAAGAAAAAGTTGGGGATGGAAGTAAGGAGGGAAAAGTGACCTTTCAACAAAAACTCGACGCCATTGTCAAAAAAAATAACTCTTTAGTCTGTATAGGACTTGATAGCGATATTGATAAGCTCCCCGAGCATCTAAAAAACGAGCCCTTTACTCAATTTGCTTTCAATAAAGCCATTATCGATGCCACCCATGATCTAGTCTGCGCCTACAAACCGAACTCTGCTTTTTACGAAGCCTTTGGTAGTGAAGGCATCAGAGCGCTAAAAATGACTTGTGATTATTTGCGAGAAAAATATTCTGATATTGCAGTTATTCTTGATGCTAAACGTGGAGATATGGGAGAGACGGCAATAAATTATGCAAAGTATGTATTTGATTACCTCCGAGTCGATGCTGTGACTCTGCATTGTTATTTAGGACAGGAAGCGCAGAAAGCGTTTCTTGCAAGAATTGATAAAGGATTGATTATTCTTTGCCGTACCTCAAATCCTGGTGCCGGGGAATTTCAAGACTTAAAGATAATTGAAAAAGATAAAAACACCTCGGGGGTGGCAGGCTGGAGCGGAAGCGGAAGCCATGACTCCCCCGATGGTGGAGGAATCAACAAGCCCTTGTATCAAATCGTTGCTGAACATGTAGTCAAATACTGGAATTCTAACCACAACTGTGGATTAGTCGTCGGTGCCACCTACCCTAGCGAACTTGAAATTGTACGACGTATTGCGCCTGATCTACCATTGCTCATCCCCGGCATCGGCGCGCAAGGCGGTGATGTAGAAAAAACTGTCAAGGTTGGGCTCAACTCTAAAAAGGCAGGAATGATCATCAACTCTTCCCGTAGCATTATTTTTGAATCTGAAGGTAAAGACTTTGCCGAGCGGGCGAAAGAGGAGACGATAAAGTTGAGAGATCAGATTAACAAATCCAGATTCGATACTATCAAACTATTATATGGATGACAATAAAGTGATTCAGATTTTAAAAAGAGTTGGTGCTCTTATTACTGATGATCA
>CAZUUL010000069.1:1779-5418 GCA_964623155.1 uncultured Gammaproteobacteria bacterium | reverse complement strand
ATAAACACTTCAATAAACACACTACCGTTGTGTACCAAAAAGGTGTAGCCGACAAATTCCGGAGGAATTTGACTGCTGCGCGCCCAGGTTTTTATAGGCTGCTTGCGACTAGTTTCGCTTAGGTGCTTTACCTTTTTTAACAAATTTGCATCAATGTACGGGCCTTTTTTTGTCGAACGTGCCATATACAATAATCTATAATGATAATCTATGGTTCATATATTTTGTCTATTTCCGGCGCTGGATAATGTAACGGTTGCTCCATTTGCCTTTTATGCGCGTCTTTTTTCCTAAAGCCACTTTTCCCCAGGGAGTTTTAGGGTGCATACCAATACCACTTCTGCCTTCTCCGCCTCCGTGCGGATGTGAGCGGGGATTTTGGGCTGTTCCCCGAACTGTAGGTCGTATTCCCAGATGGCGTGATCTTCCGGCTTTGCCGATAACCCGATCCTTCCACTGGAGGTTGCCGAGCTGACCTATGGTTGCATAACCTTTGCTCATCACCCGCCGCACTTCACCTGAGGGAAGTTTAACATGGACAAAATCGTTTTCCCGGGCGAGAATTGTGGCGCCATCACCGGCTGATCTGACTATCTGACCGCCTTTGCCTCTGGTCAACTCAATATTATGAACGGTCATGCCGACTGGAATATTTGCTATAGGCAGCGCGTTACCAACTTTTATGTCAGCTTTTTCTCCTGCCATCAACTCGTCGCCAACCTTTAAACCTTCGGGCACCAGAATATATCTTTTTTCGCCATCCTGATAAGACAACAGGGCAATTTGCGCACTGCGGTTGGGATCGTATTCGATAGTTTCAACCCGGGCACTAATTCCATATTTATCGCGTTTCCAGTCGATTGCGCGCAGATAGCGCTTGGGCTGGCCGCCCCGATGATGCATGGTTATCCGACCTATGCTATTTCTGCCGGATTTTTTCGCTAAAATACTGGTAAGACGGTTTTTCATAAAAAATTATTACTTTCCTGTATCAAACAAAGCAATCTTTTGATCTTTTTTAAGTTGGACTATAGCTTTTTTACTGTTGCCAAGATTGATTTCTGTCCGCATCCGGCCGACGCGCCGCGACCGGCCTTTGACCATGATGGTTGAGACGCTAACCACCTCAACTTTAAATGCCTCCGTTACTGCCCGGGCAATTTCGGGTTTTTTTGCAGCCCGCCCGACTTCAAAAGTATAGAAACCCTTTGCTGCAAGGGCAAGCGATTTTTCTGTAATTATCGGACGTTTAAGAACAATCATCATAACTTATTTTTTTGTTTTCAAAGATGGCAAAAATACTTCAGATAAAGTTTTAAGACTGTCTTTAGTAAACAAAAGGTGGGGATATTTTAAAATGTCATAACAATTCAGCTGAGATGCGTACCGGGTTTTAACCGACTCAAGATTCCTTGCTGCTTGTTCAAGTTTGACATCGGGTTTGGGAAGAATCATGAGAACTCTCTCATCACCCAGTTTTAAGGCTGAAAGTACCCGGACAAAATCCCTGGTCTTGCCGCTGATTTTTTCAAATCCGTCGACGACGGTCATCATCTTGCCCTGGTAACGGGCGGAAAGAAGCGAAAAAAGTGCCTGCCTGCGCATTTTTTTAGGAAGTTTTGCTTCAAACATCCTGGGGTGGGGACCATGAGCAGTCCCTCCGCCGACAAAGATTGGCGCTTTGCGGTCTCCGTGGCGGGCTCGCCCGGTGCCTTTTTGCTGATAAATTTTTGCGGTTGTGCCGGAAACATTGGCCCGTGTTTTGCTGGATTGAGTCCCCTGCCGCTGATTAATCCGTTGCACATGAACTGCCTGTGCGACCAGCCGGGGATTTGGGTTGGCGGCAAATATTTTAACCGGCAGAGATATTTTGCTCTTTACTTTGCCTGCCGAGGTAAAAACGTCAATCTTTGGGTGAATGGTTTTTTTAATTTTTATCATAGCTTTCTAATTGTCAGCAAGCTGCCGACAGCGCCCGGAACCAAACCTTTTAGGGTTAACAAGTTTTTTTCTGTATCGAGCGCAATTACAGGTAGATTATTAACCGTAACTTTGTCATTACCCATTCGTCTAGCCATGCGTTTACCTTTATAGACCCTGCCTGGAGTGGTCGTCTGACCGATGGCCCCGGGAGCCCGTTCCCGATCGGATTGTCCGTGAGTGCGGGGACCACCCCGGAAGTGGTGGAGTTTAACTACACCCGCAAATCCCTTTCCTTTCGATACACCGCTGACTGCAACCCGGTCACCCGGTTTTAAAACATCTGCCAGCATGATCGTTGCCCCCGGTTTAATCGTATCGGCTATTTGCACTCCTTTCTCAAGACGAATCTCGCGCAAAAAACGGGGTAGATTGTTTTCTAAGCCCGCTTTTTTCAGGTGACCTTTAACTGGTTTTGAAATTAAATTGCTTTTTTTGTTTGCAAACCCGAGTTGCAGCGCCTGATATTTATCTATTTTCTCTGTCTTTACCCCAACCACAGTACACGGTCCTGCCATAATGACTGTGATAGGAATACGCTTTCCGTCTTCGCTAAAGGTTTGCGATTGTGATAATTTTCTACCTAAGATACCTGGAATCATAAAAAAAACCCCACTCTGGGGGCAACTTATTTAGCCCATCCGAGTTTGAGACCTTCACTTATGTGATAAGTAATCTCACATCCATGACGGTAAAAGAATTATATCAATAGTCACACTTAAAAGCAATTTAAAGATACAAGTGTCAGCACTACATTTTTATTTCTACATCGA
Organism: uncultured Gammaproteobacteria bacterium; assembly: GCA_964623155.1. Taxonomy (GTDB): domain Bacteria; phylum Patescibacteriota; class Microgenomatia; order CAZUUL01; family CAZUUL01; genus CAZUUL01. Next base: position 2,665 of record CAZUUL010000069.1, on the reverse strand, counting down.
CTCCGGCGGGGAGTTCGAGGTGCATCAGACTGTCAATGGTTTTGTCGGTCGGTTCAATGATATCAATAAGGCGTTTGTGGACTTTAATCATGAAATCCTCGCGCGCATCCTTATCGGTGAATGGCGAACGGCCAATATTGATGTGAGCTCTGTCAGTCGGAAGAGGTACAGGACCCACAACGCGTGCGCCGGTCCTTATGGCGGTATCCAGAATCTGTTGACACGAGTTGTCAATGACTCTCGCATCGTATGCTTTTAAACGTACGCGGATTCTCCCTTTTGGCATTCCTTCTCAATTCTTAAGCAATAATCTTCGTAATCACCCCAGCGCCTACAGTGTGGCCTCCTTCGCGAATCGCAAACCGCAGGCCTTCTTCCAGCGCTACCGGAACAATAAGTTTAACCGTCCCCTTGACACTGTCTCCGGGCATGATCATTTCTACTCCTTTGGGTAAAGTCATCTCGCCGGTAACATCGGTCGTCCGAATATAAAACTGGGGTCGATAACCCGTGAAAAACGGCGTATGTCTTCCGCCTTCTTCTTTTGTGAGAATGTATACCTCTGCTTCAAACTCAGTATGCGGCTTGGTCGTCCCCGGTTTTGCCAACACCTGACCCCGTTCTACCTGATCTTTTTCAACTCCTCGAAGAAGAATTCCAACATTGTCACCTGCTTGACCTTCATCAAGGGTTTTTCTGAACATTTCAACTCCGGTAACAACGGTCGACTGGGTTGCGCGGATTCCGACGATTTCGATAGTATCGTTTATTTTGACCATACCCCGCTCAATGCGGCCGGTTACTACCGTCCCCCGGCCTTTAATCGAGAAAACGTCTTCAATCGGCATCAGGAACGGTTTATCCAGGTCGCGGACTGGAGTGGGAA
>CAZUUL010000069.1:0-1769 GCA_964623155.1 uncultured Gammaproteobacteria bacterium | reverse complement strand
ACATCCTCAACTGCCATTAGGAATGGTTTATCTGTATCTCTAGTAGGAGTGGGAATATATTCATCAACTTTATTCATCAGTTCCCAAATTTGCTTCTGAGCTTCAGCATCGCCTTCCAAAGCTTTTAAGGCAGAACCGCGAATAATCGGAATATCTTTACCCGGATACTGGTATTTGGTCAAAAGCTCGCGTACCTCCATTTCAACCAAATCAAGCAGCTCTGCATCCTGTACCATATCTACCTTGTTTAAGAAAACTACGATGGCGGGAACATTAACTTGTCTTGCCAAAAGGATGTGTTCGCGAGTTTGCGGCATGGGTCCATCAGGCGCAGACACGACTAAAATCGCGCCGTCCATCTGGGCTGCGCCGGTGATCATGTTTTTGATGTAATCGGCGTGACCGGGAGCGTCGATATGAGCGTAATGCCGTTTCTCGGTTTCATATTCCATGTGCGATATGTTGATGGTAACGCCGCGGGCGCGTTCCTCGGGAGCATTATCGATATCTTCGTATTTTTTTGCTTCTGAAAATCCTTTAGTCGCCAGTGTTTGGGTTATGGCGGCAGTGAGCGTGGTTTTACCGTGGTCGACATGACCGATGGTTCCAATATTAACATGGGGCTTTTTTCGATCGAATTTTTTTGTATCAGCCATAAATCCTCCCTTGCCTGGCCGTAGTTTTAACTAAGGCAGGCAAAATAATAAAAATAATTTAACAGAAAATAACTATTCTACTTAGGTTTCCCTACATTATACAGAAAGTGGTAAGGAAATTGCAAGCCCTTAATAAGTCTGCTAAACTACGCTTGTGAAACTCTCAGAAGAAGCTAAACTCTGGTGGAAACAGTCACAAGATGATTTGGATACGGCGTTTCAAAACCTGAAGATTAAGAAATACTACGTCTGTGTGTTTTTTGCTCAGCAAGCAGTAGAAAAAGCCTTAAAAGCAATCATCCTCGAGGAGACGAAAAAACTTCCTCCGAAAATTCACCAGCTGTTAGCCCTTGGCCATGTCGTTCTCTCCGAGAAAGAAATTATTGAAATTCTGGATAGCATTAAAATGGTTGATCCTGGCTATATTTTAAGTCGCTATCCGGAAACCAGCTTGGGGAAAACGCCAGCGGAAATGGTTGACCAAACAAGAGCTGAAGACATCTTTGATAATGCAGAAAGGATAACAAAATGGTTAAAAAACAAATTTCAGATCCAATTGTAATTGGCTTTCTTAAAAACCTCAGACAAGAATTAGACGTCAAAGGGGTGCTTCTTTATGGTTCACGGGTCCGAGGCACCAATACTGTCGATAGTGATTATGACCTGATTGTCATTTCCGATGATTTCAAAGCGATGGACCAATGGGACAGAATCAGCAAACTCTATGATTTCTGGCCAGAAAAAAGAAAAGCCGTAGATCCACTGGGATATACCTGGGATGAGTTTCAAACCATGAAAAAAGGCATAAACATAGTCTCCGAAGCTGCTAAAGAAGGCATTTTTATCTCGTAATAACGCGAATTACGAGTTAACAACCTCGTAAAAATAGTTCCTTCTCCTTATAGGAGAATGGTGGGGATGAGGTCAACGGGTACAGGCAGCCTTAAGTCCGCTGACCTCACCTTGATCCTCTCCTTTAAGGAGAGGAGATTTGAGCCTCACTAAGTCGTAATTCGCATTACTAATAAACGCTTATTGATCTTTATTCTATAATATTATAGGCACTAGACTAGAATAGCATATGCTACACTAGTCATAATGCTTATCACATCA
>CAZUUL010000068.1:1707-5500 GCA_964623155.1 uncultured Gammaproteobacteria bacterium | reverse complement strand
ACGCCAGACCATGTTAAGACTCTGTTTAGCCTGCCGGTCGATATTGGTATGAAAGGAATGGCCTGTTTTTCAATTTCACGGAATTCATATGATGGGCTTAAGTCACCCTCCATAGCAATTTTCCGGCCGACGAAAACGATGTTTTTGTAGTCACGTTTATGAAGTTCTTCGATAAGGGCCAGTGCCGGCGTCACATGCCCACCGGCAATAAGTATAGGCGAGTTTTTTTTCATCATTTTCACTTACCCGAGCGGCTGATGTTGAGTAAAATCCCAGTTCCTGCTAGCATCGAAACCAGACTCGATCCGCCGTAGGAAATAAAAGGTAGAGGAATTCCGGTGAGCGGAAGTAAGGCTACCATGGTTGACAGATTGATAACCGTTTGAGCCGCAATCCATGAAACAATGCCAACCGCCAAGTACCTACCAAACAAATCAGGTGCCGCCGCTGCGATGCGATAACCGCGCAAAATCAAAATTGCAAAACAGCTAACGAGAAGCGTTGCCCCGACAAATCCCAGTTCTTCTCCGATTATGGCAAAAATTGAATCGGTTGTCACTTCCGGGACGTATTCATATTTTTGCAACGATTTGCCAAGGCCCACGCCAAACCATCCCCCAGAACCTAAACTGATCAAAATCTGGCGGATATGGTATGACCGGCCAAGAGGATCAACACCGGGATTAAAGAAGGTCAACACGCGATTGAACCGGTACGGCGCGATAATCGAAAGACTCAATCCCAACCCTATGACCACAGGAAGAAAAAAAGCAAAATGCCGAAGCGGAGCTTTAGAAACAAAATAAAGTATGGCTGATATGGTAAGAATGACAATCGCTGTCCCCAAATCCGGCTCAGCTGCGACAAGTCCAACAACCACACCAAGCAGAAGAAGGAAAGAAGACAACCGGCCTCTCTCCTTGCTGCTAAACCAAGCAGCCAGGTAAATTATCAGACTTAGTTTTACAAACTCCGCCGGTTGAATCGTGAATGCGGAAAAAGTCAGCCAGCGCTTGGCACCCAAAATCTCTGCCCCAATCCCGGGGATAAAAACTGCAAATAAACTAACAATGCTCAAAACTAGAGCAGGTAGGGCAAAAGCATGAAATTTCTTGTAAGGGATAATAGCACATATTCCCATAGACAATCCGCCCAAAATTGCCAATTTGAACTGTTCACGGAGAAAGTGGAAACGGTCGCCAAAATTCCGAGCAGCAGTGACAGCAGAAGCTTCGTAAATCATCAACATTCCAAATACAGTCAAGAAAATAACAATGCCGGCAACCCACCAGTCTGGTGACCGGGTTATTGACTCAAAAAAAACTCTCCCTTTCCCCGGCTTCCTGCGTTTAATGATCATTTATTACCTTTCTTTCCATGATTTTACTTACTGCCTGCTTAAATTGATTACCTCTGTCCTGATAGTTTTTAAAAGTGGAAAAACTAGCGCTGGCCGGGCTAAGAAGGACAGTGTCATTGGCTCGGGCAAGTCGGACTGCCTCCTCCACCGCCTCATTCATAGATTGGACAAAGGCGTATTTGGCACTGTAAGCGTGCTGATTAATTTTTTTAACATCCTCCAACAATCTCTGGCCAGTCGTCGGTAACAAAACCAGTCCCTTAACTTCATAGTCAACAATTGCCTGGGCGAGGTTAGAATAATCTTGACCCCTGTCAAACCCTCCGGCAATCAGAACAACCTTGTTTTTGGGAAATGCAGACAAAGCTGCTGTAGTCGCCTCGGGCACTGTCGCTAGGCTGTCGTTGAAAAAAGAAACCCTATTAAAGCTGCCGACGAATTCGAGTCTATGAGGAAGCGATTTGAAATTTCTAACTGTCTCATAAATTGCCCCTTCTGAGATTCCAAAAAGTCTTCCAATCAATATTGCAGGTAAGGCATTTAACTTATTGAATTCGCCTTTTACCGAATCGGATAAAGTTATTTTTGCTATCGCTAAGCTTGTGCTATCGAATTGAATTTTTTTTGCTTTAGATTCAGAAGCTATCTTTTGCAAAATCGGATAGCCAGAATTATAAATTAAAATGTCGTCTTCAGTTTGAAATCGTGTAATATTTTTTTTAGCCTCTATATAACTTGCGAATCTATGATAGTAATCCATGTGCTCCCGGAAAATATTTAATAACACCGCGATATTGGGACTTTTTTTGATGTCCATTAGTTGATGACTTGATAGTTCGGCGACGAAAATCGTTTCTTTTGTTGCATTTGCGAGCGAGTCTAACGGAGGACTACCGATATTTCCGGTTAAACGAACGTCGGGAAAATTTTTTTTCATTACTTCATAAATTAAAGAACTGGCAGTACTTTTTCCTTTAGTCCCGGTAATTCCAATTACTCTTCCTGGACATAACTGAAAAAATAATGCAGTGTTGGAACTAAACTCTTTGCCGGTTTTTTTTGCAGTAATTATCGGCGAAATAAATGGCGAAATGCCTGCTGACTTGAAAATAATGTCATATGTTTTTAATTCTTTAAGATAATCTGCAGCGAAATAAGTTTCCAGCAAAACATCTTTGATGTCTTTCTTTTCTTTATCAGCAACGCCAATGGTTTTATCGGGAAAATATTTGCGCAAAAACTTAAGCGTACTTTTTCCCTCACGGCCGAATCCTAGGATCAGAATTTTTTTCTTATCTAGCATTTCTAAAACTGTCATCATAGCCAAAGCGCTTTTTTTACCAGGAGTCCAAGATTTTCAGGGACTTGGTGTTCGTTTGTCCAACCGCTAAGGATTGCCTGGGTTCGGTGTTGTAAATTTTTCTCATGAATAAGTATTTTCTCCGACACTCGGGTAAGGACTTGAGGAAGAGGTAAACCAGTCTTTATTGCCTTATCAATGCACAGATTAAACGCTATCAGAGTTTCCTCTCTTGTGCCAACGCACTCGAAAGGTTTTACCTTTGCTTTCGTTAAAAGCTGGAAAGCAAGATCAGCAAGCTTTTCATCTTCAAATAGATTGCGCGAAAATATGACCGAAGTTAAAACACTGGTTTCGATAAACGGATAAAGACTTGCAAAAACAAACACACACTTCGGACATTTATGGCACCAGGTGTTAGTACGTAAACCTCTGTTACAACTTTTAACAAGCGAAAAGTATTTGGGAAATTTAGAAAAAATTCCCGCAATCTGCAACTCATAAAGCGGCCTGAGCAGGCTGAAATAATCTATTCCGCCGGCCAAATAGCGGTTCAGATAGTCTCTGAATTTTTTTTCGAACTGGTAGCTTTTTGAGTATTGATGGTTGATAATCCGGCCCCGGTATAAAACATTTCCCTCATTTGAACTCCGCTCATGCGAAACAACGACTGCTCCGAAATCTCCCAAAACAGCAGACACAATACTGGCAAAGGCCAGGTAGGCTGAAAATGGGGTATGACCGTTGAGATATCCCGACGAGTTCAGTTGCAACAGCTTTGGATCAATAGCCCTCCTGACAACTAACGGTCCGTGAACCTTGGTTGTTTTGACGACTGTTAACATCTGCCGGGTCGGATTTAAACACCAGGCATGAAGTCGTTTAACGCAACTGTCATTTAACAGTTCTATTGTCACAATCGAATCTTTTCCGCCGCTTATTGGGATGAGCAGTTTGTGCTGATCAACTTTCCCGGTGTACACCTGAAACCCGCCGCCTCTGGATCGTAGGTTGAGAAAATCAGATTGCTCAAAGTCTATGTCGTTAACATAAAAATACTCTCCCATGCCGTTGGCAATTAGTTCTTTCCACCACTCTGTCTGGTAGGCATCGAGCCGACCGCAGTTGATCTG
>CAZUUL010000068.1:0-1697 GCA_964623155.1 uncultured Gammaproteobacteria bacterium | reverse complement strand
CGATCAATCCCAAATTGAAAGCCAGGTTATTTATGACAGCTTCTCCAAGAGAGTCAACGGCATGGCTATCAACGCCTTCAAAAACAACCGCTGGCGAAAAGTGAATCCCTGGTTCTATGCTAAATTCAAATTTAAATTTGAGAAAGCCTTTTCCTTTATGCACTCGGTACGAGTGATATATAAATGTGGAGTATTTTTTTCGTAAATTAGCAATACTTAAAGAGTCAATGCTATCCATAAACCTATGAGCGCCAAAACAGCACCAATAAGCCAGAATCTCATAACAATCTTAGGTTCGTTCCAGCTTTTATATTGTAACCAGAGATGAAGAGGCGCTGCAGCAAATATCTTTTTTCCGTATATTCTTTTATGAATCAGTTGAACTAGCGATGAGGCTGCCTCCCCCACGAACAGACCGCCAATCAAAAGTAAAGGAAAAATTTTACCCAGGAGAAGACCTATGACTCCCAAGGTCGCGCCAAAGGACAAAGCGCCCACGTCTCCCAAAAAAATTCTCGCCGGATAGATATTAAAATACAGGAATGCAATCAGTGCCCCAAGCCAGAGGGCAATAAATAGCGAAAGCGGCGTATCTAAAATATTGCTTGAAATCACCCAAAAAGAGATCAAAGCAATCATCAGCAGCCCGGCCGCCAAGCCATCCAAACCGTCGCTGATATTAAAAGCATTGGTAAAGGAAAGAATAACAAGGGCTGCAAAAGGGACGTACAAAATGCCAAGATCAATCACTCCCAAAAACGGAATATGGAGGATGCTTATTTTTAATTTAGCATAAAGCCAGAATGCAATCACCAGCGAAAGCACAATCTCAAAAAAAAGCTTGTGCCTTAACCGCATGCCAAAAAAGTCATCTCCCGGAAAGACAAACGTTTTTCGAATGTCATCATAAATTCCCAAAAGGGCAAATGATAGAAAGGTAAAAAGTAAAACCCTTATCTCTTCATAAAGAAGCGATCCATATATAGACGTAATTTTTACCCAGAAGTATGGTAGAATCATTATCGCCACGGAAAAAAATATCGTGACGCTAACAATTATAAGCAGACCTCCTCCCACCGGTGTACCGACTTTTTTTCTATGGAAACGGTCAAAGATCGGTGTTGGTCGCTTAAAGACATCTTTGGTCTTTTGTTTTTGCCTCTGGAATTTTAACCTGTAGAGAAGGTTAATAAATGGAATATAAAAAATACTGTTGGCAAAGAAGGAAATCAATAACAAACCGAGAAGTAATCCCATATGTCTTTATCTCAAAAAATAGGGACGAAAAATAATAAATGCAATGATAACTGCTCCTATTGAAACTAAGAGCATGGCTGCGGCGGCGATATCTTTGGCGCGTTTGATTTCGACCCGCCACTCTTCGGAAACGCCACTGGCTAAATGCTCAAGGGCTGAATTCACAAGCTCGGTCACCAAACCCAGAAGAATTATGCAAATAAGAATTGCCAACTCCAAACTTGATACACCTATAAACAAAGCCGATCCCAGAACTACTAAAGAAATTGTACTATGAATTAAAAAATTGTGATGATAGCGGGCGGCCAGTGATAAACCCTGCCAGGCATAGCGAAATGAATGCAACCGTTTATAAATAAAGTCTATCATGGGGTAATCTTTAGCTTCGACGATTATATCAACTCCTATCTGCAATTACTATCGGTAACCCTTTCTTAGAC
>CAZUUL010000067.1:3409-5513 GCA_964623155.1 uncultured Gammaproteobacteria bacterium | reverse complement strand
AATCCTTTTTCTTTCCTTAATCTTTTTCTTTACCCTTAATGAGTATATATAAGCTCTTTCGTCCTGTTGAACACTTTGAGTATATTTGCTAGGATAAAAGAGCGGTGAATAGTCACCTCACCTTTATTTTGTGAGGCTACCGCATATTTCGCTCATATACGAAATTTCTCACCGATGAGCATGGCGTCTTGCTATATAGCAGGTGAAAAAGATTGTACATCTACTCAAACAGAATTGCGATTCTGAATAGAGAGAAAAATGCGTCATGTCATAAAAAGGCTATGTGCCGAATGGTAATTGGAATCGAGACAATAGACAGCTCAACTTGAATAGGAACAATCCTGACAATAGGAATCAGAATTGGGGTGCGGTTTCCACGGCGGGAGATTTAAGTACTTTGGAGCGATTTTAACCAACCTCCAAGCATCCTACCTACTTCACTAAGGGATGCTTGGATTTGAAATATTTTAGTTTTATTTGCAAGATCATGTTCTAAAATAAGTCGTAATTTCAGGGTAGTTATTTCTAAATGGCCACTTGCTTTAATAAGATACGCTGATTTTAGCTGTTTCGGAGCATTTTTTGCCATGATTAACTCAGACAAACAGTCTAAAGTAGATTGTTCAATGCTAACACCTAAACCATAACGCCACCGCTTAGGTAAACGCATGGTAATATCTACTACTTGTTTATAGGTTTCATACATACGCATAATGATAGGAAGAGATATTTCCATAGATGTAAGTTTGCAAAATATTTGGCAGGCTTGGTATATATTCCGCCGGGGCAAGAAAAGGACAGCTGACTTTGACGCATTTAGTTATAACTTAGAAGCAAATTTTTTTCAACTATATCAAGAACTGACAGATGGGAGTTACAAACACGGGTCTTATAAATCATTTCCACTTACCGATACTAAAAAGAGAATTATTTCTGTAGCATCACTTCGAGATAGAGTAATTCACCGTCTCCTCTATGATTACCTTATACAAATATTTGACCGCACGTTTATTTATGACGCCTGGTCATGCCGTAAAAACAAAGGACTGTTAGGTGCAATTCTTCGGACACAACAATTATTAATGAGGTATCCTAATGCATATGTTTGGCGAGGTGATATAACCAAATTTTTTGACAGCGTTGATCATCAAGTGCTAAAAAAGCAAATCAAAAAAAGAGTTTCTGATCTTTATGCATTGCAACTTATAGATAATATTATTGATAGTTATTCTTCTTATGCACCAGGTAAGGGAATGCCCATTGGAAATTTAACTAGCCAAGTTTTTACCAATGTTTATCTCCACGAGCTTGATTTTTATATCTCTCATACTATCAAACCGCTTGGGTATGTTCGTTATGGTGATGATTTTATACTTCTTGCAAATACTCTTGAGCAAGCACAACAATGGAGGGAGCACTTGATTGTTTTTATTGACCAAATACTCCAATTATCAATACATAAAACAAATAACATTATTGTGAAGACAAAACAAGGCGTGCACTTTCTAGGTTGTGATATTTATCCAACCGGTAGGAGACTGCGTAAAAGAGTGTATAATAGAGTCCAGGAGCGGCTGAATTTTATCAACTGCTCAAGTTATAGAGCGCTGTTTTTAGCGCATAGTAAACAAAAAATGATACAATGGTTCGACTGGAACATGAGGGGAATTATGGATCAATTATGTGTTTAGTTGCATGATATAATGGTCTATAAGAGACCATGAGATATCATCCTAGAGCAACGACGAATACTCATATACGCCAGCTGATACAGGAGAGTAAAGAAAGCAGTCCGGTATTAGCGGCAAGATTTGGGATCAACCGAAAGACGGTATTAAAGTGGAAGAAACGACAGGGGGTGACTGATGCTGCATATGGCACTAAGACTCTACATTATCGTCTTACTCCCTGGCATCAGAAGATTATCGTTAAGGTGAGAAAACACCTAAAGGTGACGCTGGATGACTTGGTGGTAATGCTTAAAGATCACATTCCAGCAATCAATCGGGATAATGCCTATCGGGTATTAGTGCGCCATCAATTAAACACATTGCCTTCCGCTTTTGACAATCGTCAACAAGGCAAGTTTGGTTATTATCTACCT
>CAZUUL010000067.1:2467-3399 GCA_964623155.1 uncultured Gammaproteobacteria bacterium | reverse complement strand
ACCTGGGTTTATTCACATAGATCTTGCCTATTTGCCGATACTTCCCGGTAGCCATCAACGACGCTACCTACTGGTAGCCATAGACAGAATTACCAAGCTTGTATTCGTCATGGTGGTGGCTGGTAAAACCCAGAAATACGCGATTGAGTTTCTCAAGACGGTCGTCAGGTGGTTACCCTACCGAGGACATCGGGTATTAACAGATAATGGGAGAGAATTCGGTAAGAAGTTCACTGCTTTCTGTAACCAGTTGGGCATCAAACACAAACGGACAAAGGTCAAGCACCCCTGGACAAATGGTCAGGTAGAAAGAATTATTCAAACCATCAAAGACGCTACCGTAAAACAGATTTACTATCCAGATTATCAGCAGCTTACGTCGGACTTACTTTCCTGGCAGAATAATTACAACACCAACAAGAAACTCAAGTCGATCAAATACTTGACACCTTATCAGAAGATGGTAAACTATTATCAGTCTTTGGATAAAGAAAAAAGAAACCAACGGTTCAAGATAGAACCTGTAGTGGGTAAAGTTATCGTACCACTATATCGTGCAACTTGACAGTTATGAGTGAAGGAGCCTCAGAAAGTTTACCAAAAGTCCCGCTAATATCTGATGAACAACGACGAGCAATTATCGGCGTTGCTGATCTTCGTCGCGGAACACAAACTTTAGGAGTCCAACTAGAGTCTTTAGTTCACGATGCTACTTCTTTAGATGCTAATCCGACAGTGAAAGCTTCCTATCAAGATCAATTTCGGTTAGTTACTGATGTTATGCATGGATCTGCACCAGTAGAAAAAAATCCATCAAATGGAGATGTTATCAGTTCTCATCTAACTAGGGCTGCTTCTTTTCAGGATATCGCTCCAAATGTAGCTGCGCTGCATTTTGCCAAGGCCGCCTTCTTGCAACAAGCAACTGGTAT
>CAZUUL010000067.1:0-2457 GCA_964623155.1 uncultured Gammaproteobacteria bacterium | reverse complement strand
GTCTACTTTGGAACAGTCAAAACAGTATCAAGATGCAGCTCAAAGACAGAGCATTCCAAAAACTACACCAGGTGATTTTCTTCCAGATGCATATATTCTTGCTATAGCCAAAAAGGCAGCAGAAGGCGTAGAACTTCCTCCTCCGGCAACAATAGCACAAGCTATACTAGAACACCCACAACTTCTCAAAGACTATGCACTTGTACTAACTGAAGCACAAAGAGGTGAATTTCTAGCTGCCTTCCCAGAAGAGAAACGCGCGCAACTCTCAGGACAACTGGATCAAACGGTAAGCGAAGTACTCAACGTAAAACACATAGCATCTACGGAAGAAGTTGAGCAGCACGAAGCGGTAAAAGGCCGTGTGCAGGAAGCATTTTTACAAGCACTCCAAGGGCTTAAATCCCCCTTACCCCCAACAGAAGGGATACCGACAAAAGCGGTTCATGAGTCTCATCTGATGGGAAGACAGATTACAGAAACCCTGGTAAATTTAGGAGATGAGGAAAGTTTACAAATTTTACGGAGTGTCTCTCAACAGACTACTCGTACACTAAAAGACCTTAATAAAGATTTGAAAAAAATGACACCTGTTGAAAGGTCGCGGGCACTGCGTCCAGTAATGTCATTTACAGCTAGAGTACTCAATACTTTAATAGAAGTTGATACAAGGCGTGGAGGCGTACTGGCAATGCGATATTTAGAAATGACTGCTTTGCCTGAACATATGTTTACTTTTTTTGCTAGGAAACTAACAGATAGAGAATACTTTACTAAAAATCTTCCAGCATTTCTTGCTAACCCAGAGAATATTCCTGTCTTAAAACGGCTTATGGCACAATATGGTCCACAATTTAATACCATTATCGATACAGTTACACAAATTCCAGACTATGCTGTCGATCATAATCTATCTCCTCATCAGCAGGACTTGTTTGAAGCACTTACTGATTTGGATACCTTAACCCCTCGCATTTATGAGCGGTATAGGCATCTTCCTTCTGAAGAAAGAAAAACATTTGCTGAGAAAATTAAACTGTTAAAGCCTCAATTTTTTAGAAATATGCCTATTAAAGGAATTCTTGCTGCATCAGATCGAGATATTTTAACTGAAATGGTATATATGGCATATAAGCCAATGGGCATGACTTTTGAACACGTAGATAGATTAATTGGAAGAATTGATGATCATACCGATGATATTTCTGGTTTTGTATTTCCACAAGAGGGATATCCTTTAACACTTGAAAGGCAAAGGGTAAATATTGCCAAAGAACAACAAAAAGTAGACATAACGAGTATTAGAAGAATTAGAAATCTTCTTTTGCCTGTTGTGACTTCTGATGAAGCGCAAGAACCTATTTCCTTTGCAAAAGCTTGGAGTTTGGCACTAGAACCCGTATCACAACCACAAGAAGCGACAGGTCCACAAAGAGATAAAGATGCTGTGTTAAGAACTCTTTTACTCCCTTTCCAAGCACAGCCTCGAGTCCAAGAATTTTTACAACGGTACCCTGAAATTAGACTTGAGAATGCCTACCAAGTGGAGGGCGAACTTGCAGAAATTATGGGTATCTATTTTCAGGATAATTATAGTCGCTTAGTAGGAGAGTATCTTACTACTCATACTGCCCAGTTGCAGGAAATAACAACACTTCTTAGTAGTCCCGATATACGTACTATTTTAAATGATCGCTTACAAGAAGGCATTCCAATTAATTGGGATGAGTTTGATAAAGTTATGCAGTCTTCTCCTCCTAAATATGGCTTATTGAGCAGAATGTTTTCTCGTCCTTCTACCCAGCCTCAAGAACTTATAGCTCAAATTTTAACAAGAGCACTCGGACAGGAACATATAGAACCTGTACGAAAAACTTTGAAAAGTGAACTTGCTAAATTTGCTCTTGGATCTGAAGGAGGTAAACAGTATCAAGGATTATTAAAAGCATATATTTCTAAAAATGTTGGTTCCTTCTTTGCTAAAGCAGCTGCTGGTATCTGTACAGCAGAAGATATTCCTCTTTTTGAACGGGAAGACCATTTTCATATAAATGTGGTGGAAAATGATGAAACAGTACGTGCCAATGTTCAAGCATATATTGCAAAGGTTAATGGTAAGCAAGCACTGGTACTCCGTGGTTTTAATCCCACTGCAGATTGGTTGGGGAAAATTGATGTTGGTAGTTTTGCGGAGCAAATACTCAGTATAGGAAGACAATTTCAGCAAGACAACGGATTGGACGCTGTTTACATTACTGAGCAAGGGGACTGGCATGCTTTATCAAATAGAGAACAAGTAGCTCGTTATTTAACAAGTATATATATTGATGGAAAGCCAAAAGTACCGTTTTCTCTGAAAGTAGCAAGTAGTGAGTCAATTAAAACAGTTTACCCCATTTCCTAGCTTATATATACTCATTAAGGGTAAAGAAAAAGATTAAGGAAAGAAAAAGGATT
>CAZUUL010000066.1:1574-5517 GCA_964623155.1 uncultured Gammaproteobacteria bacterium | reverse complement strand
TTAACCGCGCCAAATACTATCTATACAAGGGGGTGAATCTTGCGAGACTTTAGTTGCGTATCGCTATCTATTTATGAGTTATCTAGGATTTTGGTAATTATCAATGGAAAAACGATTGATTCAACTCTACAATATATTTGGGGTTTCTCATTATACTCAGAATCTAATACAGAAAAAACAGTTAGAAAAACTTGACCAGCTAAACCGTATACTTGCTAAGTACATATTATCTCGAGTACTGGATGATTTACCCAACGATCAACTCAAAAAGCTGGATGCGCTAGAGGTACACAGCGGAAATGAACTACTAACTTTTCTACAAAAGCATGTGATGAATTTTTTTGAAAAAATCAAATTTTATGGAAAGGACTTTCAGCGAGAGTTTGCCCCGACCGGACTCATTGGTTGATTTACCAGCAATTGAGGCCAAAATCGATCAGAGAATTGCATCTACGCAAGGCTTAAGGCAACAGGTTGTTCGTCGTTTATTACCGCTTGCTGTTGGTAGTGTAATTTTTTTATCTGGATGTCTACCAGGACCTCGCCCTGAATCAGCAGTCGCCACCATATCTGCACAGTCTACTGTAACTATTCCAACCCAGATATTAGAAACTCCCATTCCTCTCGTGTTCCCCACTTCTACACCTGTAATCGAAAAACCAATTAAACCACTTCCTACAGAGATAGTATTCGATGAACGGTTTTATAAAGATAGAGAAACCTACGATCTAAAGCGCACCATAGAAAAAAAATTTGGTGTAGAAATTTTTACCTCTGGTGAAATCAACGAGAAACGATTCAGTGTAGACCAATCAGGTAATAATCGCTTTTATCCTGGACATCCTGATTTAGCTGCTGCTGTATGGGATAGTTCTAAACTCCAAATGTTACAAACATTTTTTGATCTTTTACCAGATCACTTCCACCAACCACGAAAAGAAGATGGGGCAAAATTACATGTTATTTTATCTACTTATCCTGATGCATGTGATTGTTTTGAACTGAATCCAAAGCGAATTATCATTGACTTTAGAGGCTTAAGTATGAACTACAAAAATTTTAATCCAGAACATAAGAAAAAAGAACTTGAGCGTTTTACTCATGAAAACGTTCACGCTGTCACGCCAATTATTAGACTTTCAGATACAAAAATAACTTCTCCATGGTTTGACACAATTGATAGCATTTTAGGGCAGAGATTCAATGACGCAAGAAAGATCTATCATGAGAGACTAACAAAACTGCGTGGTACAATTAATCCTGAAATACGAGGAAGAAATCTTTTATATCCTGGCTTAGACGAAGATACCGATTTAACCCCAGAGGAAACGCAAGAACTTTTTTATAGTGTGTTGGATTACGGTTTAGGCTACGATCCAAATGGAACTTCTCATAAAGATAATATAGATGCTCGAGAATTTATCGCTGTAATTGGTGAACACTATATTCACGGTAAACAGTATTTTACATCAATGTACAGTAAAGTCTTTGACGAAGAACGAGCAAACAAGCTATATGATTTTGTAAAAGAGGATATTTTTCAGGGCAAGGAATACAGTAAATTCCCCATAAAGTAGATATGCCCTTTTCTTAGTTTGCTCTGATCCTGACAGTACAGTATACCTCCGAAGTGTATCGCTCTTGACACCTCGGTAGACAACACCTGGGAGGTGTAATAGATACGACACCTAGGGATTTTTTCTATTATTAAGTATTTTAGAGAAAAAACCTCCAGGTGAAAGATATTTGGGACTTGACAGATCTTGTACTACTATGATACATTTGGCTCGGTTTTTAGATAGATATAATAATTATGACAATTGGAGAAGAGTGGCCGGATTTATTAACAGTTCGGGAAGTAGCAAAAATTCTTCGCGTTTCCCCGCTTACGATTAAGCGTTGGGGAAAAAGAGGGAAACTCCCCGCTATCCGTATAAACTCCCGCGGCGACAGGCGCTACAAAAAAGAAGCCGTACTCTGGCTTTTGGGAATTCAGCAGAAGGCAGTATAAGTTTAGCCTGACATCACCCGTTTTTACTGTTGACCAATCAACTTTTGTCGCACTTGACTGATTATCTGATGTCTGATATCATACATCAGATATGCAGACGTATACGCTCAATGTTAGACCACGAAGACAGATAACTCTGCCCAGAGCATTATTAGAGACGATGGGCATAGATGTTGGGGATCAATTAAAAGCAGTCTTTAAGAAGGATGAAGTTGTGCTTAAACCGCAAAAACAAGTAGCCTTAGATGCATTTGTGGAACTCCAAAAAATAATCAAAGACAGTGGCGTCAGAAAATCTGAATTACAAGCAAGCATTGATAGGCAGAGGCAAAGCCCTGCACCAGACGGTACGGGGCAAGGTAAATTGTGAATGCTCAGGTTCCCCAGGTATTTATCGATACCAATGTTTGGTTTTCTGCTTTCTATGGTTCAAGAGCATGTGAGATCTTGATTAAGGCTCATATTCAGGGGAATATTACCGCCGTTATTTCCCAGCAAGTCCTGTCGGAAATTGTCAAGAATTTACAGCTAAAAATTCCACGAGCTCTACCCAAGTTTCAACAATTTGTTAAAGCATCACCGCCTCTCATGCTTGCTGATCCCAAAACTATTGATAAGCGAATTTACGGATTAATTAACAAAAAAGACCAGGCAATCTTTAGCGCCTGTTTACGTTCTTCAATAAAAATTCCTTATTTTATTACTGGAAATATAAAACACTTTTCCAGAGAAAAACTAGAGAAAATTACTGACATAAAAATTCTTACCCCAACTGAGGCGGTAAAAAGGTTTATTTCAACTCGACAGTTGCACCAGCGGCAGTTAGCTTGGTTTTAGCTTCCTCAGCTGTTTTTTTGTTGACTCCGGTTAAGACTTCTTTTGGCGCCGATTCAACCAGGGTTTTGGCATCAGAAAGTCCGAGTGACGGGACGAGTTCGCGGACAGCCTTGATGACACCGATTTTGTTGCTGCCAGCGGCGGCAAGTACGACATTGAAAGTTGTCTGTTCGGGCGCAGCTTCTGCTGCTTCGGCTGCTGGCGCACCACCTGCTACCGGCGCTGCAGCAACCGGCATGGCAGAGACTCCGAATTTTTCCTCAAGCGCTTTCACTAACTCAGAAAGTTCCAAAACTGTCATTTCCTCAACCGCTTTTAAAATCTCATCTTTGCTTAGTTTTGCCATTTTAAATCACCACCTTTACTGCCTCCAATACGTAAACTAATTTTCTTAGATTCCAGCTTAGTGAATAGTGCAATCCAAAGATTGAGGCATTCAGCTGTCCAACGAGTTGAGTCAAGAGTACATCTTTGCTGGGAAGCAAAGCCAGGAGCATGACCTCTTCTTTAGTCAATTTTTTATCACCTAAGAAAGCGAATTTAATTACTGGAAGTTGATTCAACTTGAAAGAGCGCATGATCTCCTTAAGAGGAGCAATTTCCTCGCCCAGAGCAATCAGAGTGGCGGTCGGGCCGGCAAGATCGCTTTTCAAAGATTTAGCATCGTATTTGGCTTGAGCAAGGGCAAGCAGCATCAAAGTATTTTTTGCCACCAAATAATCCGCCTGAAGTTTGCGAAGCGCCCTGCGCAACTCTTCCAACTGCTTGTGGGTCAGGCCGCGGTAGTCGGTGAAAACGACAGCCTTTGCCTGCTTGAGTTGTTCTACCAGTTTATTTACCGTTTCTATTTTTGTTTGGGTAGGCATACAATAAGGAAAAATTTAGAATTTAGAATTTATTTAAAAATTTCTCTGGAAGAACGCAAAACCCCGATTAAATCGGGGAATCAATCAGGCGCTAATTATTAGTTTAACTTTCCTAGGTAGGCGACTAGTCTTTAACCCCGATTAATCTGGAACCTACTGTCTTTGGACTGCAAATTATCTTAGCCAAAAGTATAACACAGCGATTTTTCCTTTGCAACCGCTTATTAAT
>CAZUUL010000066.1:0-1564 GCA_964623155.1 uncultured Gammaproteobacteria bacterium | reverse complement strand
GGTCTTTTAAAGTCCCGAGCGAATATTCGGCCATTGAAAAACGGGTTGGCGCTTTGCTTGGGAAAGTCTATAACAATGCCGTCAAAGAGGTCCGCCGGGATCAGCAAGTACAATCAAGGGTGCGGGCGGCCCTTGAGAACCGTTTCAAACCTTATATCCTGGAGGCAGAAATTATTGCCCAGCAGCTTCTCACCCCGCAGTATTCTGAGTTTAAAGATAAAACAAGAGATTTTTTCGCCGCCCTGGTAAATGTAGTTGCCTGTCCGGACGGGCGTATAAGCGTTTTATCTTTGACCGATCCCCGGGCGGTTTACATTCACCGCCCGCTGCGCGGCCAGCTTCCCACCCGATTGACTACTTCCAACAAAGAAGTGCCAATTCCCGCCAATACCGACCTGCGTTCGGGCATTTGGACTAACCTTAAAAAACTCAAGCGCAAAAACCCAAAGCAAAAGCCAAAACTTGTTGCTCTTATCGGGCCGCACATTGATTCGGTCCATCCGACCCATGGTTGCGGGGCCGCGGCCGCGGCTTTGTCAGGATTGGGGTCAGGTTTACCAGGCGCCCTGGCAACCATGCACTTTGGCGGCGCCCGGAATTATTTCCGTATTCTGGAACAAAGCGGTGAATACTCTGCGCTTAATAATCTGGTTGCAATCGCCGGAGGCGAGGGGACGACAGTCGATTACACCCACGATTTGCACTCGCAGGGAGTTATTATCGGACTTAAACATAGCTATAAAGAACTGGACGAGCGCTTTTCCCTGCGCGAGAATCTTTTGCGTTTGCAGCGGGAGAAAAAACTGGTGATGAGCGAACTTCTTGTTTCCCAGTATCATACAAAAATCATCAATGCCGCCAAAAAAACTGACAGTGATTTTGCCCGGCACGGATGGCTGAACTACCGTGATCCGCTGACATTCGCCAGAAACGCCGTCATTATCGGCGAAATTGCCCAGGCGCTGACGCAGGCAGAGGAGAAAAACGACTATTCGATCTTGCCAAAAGTTATTAAAAATGGACTCGATGAAGTGGCAGCGCGGGTAGTAGCTTATCATCTGCTGCGAAGCGTCGTTTATCTGGTCCTGGGCAATATTGCGCCCGGCAAACACTGGCTCATTCACCATCCCGAACAGCTGATGCGGGTGGGCCCGATCGGCGCCGATTT
Source organism: uncultured Gammaproteobacteria bacterium (assembly GCA_964623155.1). Lineage (GTDB taxonomy): Bacteria > Patescibacteriota > Microgenomatia > CAZUUL01 > CAZUUL01 > CAZUUL01. Next base: position 396 of record CAZUUL010000066.1, on the reverse strand, counting down.
CAATGTGGCAACGATTGCTTTTATCGAAACTACGCCACCGGCTTTCTCGGCAACAGACCTGGCTTCAGCTTTTGCTCTGTATGGCTTAATGGAGCGGTTTTTGCCGGATTTGAATGTCGATCTAACAAAGGAAGCTCGGGTGATTATGGTCAGCGGCGGATTTAACCCGGCTATCTATAAAGATGAGGAAACGATTGAAGAAAAATATGATCAGATAGCAACAACGGTTTTAGAAGATGCAGCCGGCATAAAAACTATGATCAAGCGGGCGATTATGGAAGGAGCGGCGGTAGTTATTCCCATGATTCACCACATACGCAACCGAAGCATCATTGACGTGGTATACCATTCTTAACTGATTTTGCGAAAAATAATGGTTCGATAAACTCACCATAA
>CAZUUL010000065.1:3084-5522 GCA_964623155.1 uncultured Gammaproteobacteria bacterium | reverse complement strand
GCAATTGCAGCCAGGCAACTTGTTTTGACCAACAATACCCAAATTGCCTATGAAACCGGTCTGTCCAGCGAGCTATATGTTCCTGGTCCGGGCATTGGGGGAGCCTCGGGTTTCGGTTGGCATATTTCTTCATGGAATGAAATTCCGTGATAAACTAATTATATACTGCCTATGGCACTCACCAGTTATCATGCATTTGGCCTTCACATAACCGATTCAATCATCAAGCTGGTTGAACTTGCGCCCAGCGGCAATTCTTTTGTCCCCGTAGGTTACAGCAAAATTGATTTAGCCCCAAATATCGTGGTTGAAGGGATGATTAATGAAGCGGAAACGCTGGCAGGAATTATCAGACAACTTATCCAGCGTCCGGTTTGGGGAAAAATAACTAGCGATTTTGTCGTTTGCTCTCTTCCCGAATCCCGAGTTTTTCTAAAAGTCATCAGCGTTCCCCATTTTCCCGCTAAACAGCTTGACGAAGCCATAGCCTGGGAGGCACGGGCTCTGATTCCCCTGCCGGTTGAAGAAGCGTATTTTCATACACAAATTATAGGAAGCAGCGATAAGCAAGTCGAGGTTCTCTTGGCTGCGACTGAAAAAAAACTCATTGATACCTATCTTGCCACTTTGACCATCGCTAAACTGATTCCGGTTGCCTTTGATCTGGAGTGCAATGCCGTGGCCCGCAGCATTGCCGAGAAAGAGCTTGAAAATTCTACTGTTCTTCAGATTCACATCGGGCAAAAAACAACTACGCTCACCGTAATTCGGACAGGTAAATTGCTTTTCAGCAACACCATTGCCAACGGCATTACGAATTTTGTACAGGAAGTTGCCGTCGAAATGCACATTTCTCCGGAGCAAGCCCTAATTGAATTTAATCGGGCCGGCATTTTGAAGCTGACCGGGAAAAAAACGCTATCTGCCTTGGGTAATGGCATTACCTCAACTATAACCTTTTATAATAGTCAAAATAACGCTGAAAAAAAAATCGAACGACTCATTTTAGCCGGAAGCTCAGCAATTATTCCCGGTTTGATCGACGGAATAAAAGTATTCACACCCCAGCTTCCCATAGGCATAGCTTCTCCCCGGTTGCCGCTTCCCCCAGCGTTGACAAGCGTTGGTTGTTCACCCCTGCAAACAAGTTTAGGATTGGCAATGCGCGGTGCCCACCCCGCCCGGTTTGAAAGCGACATAAATTTCCTGCCGGAGTTTTATATTAAAAATATTGAAGCAAAAGAATTGCAAAAAAGATCAACTCGGCTTCTTGCCATTTTCATTTATGTATCTTTTCTTATAAACTTTATCTTAATTTTTACTTGGTTTAGTTTAAGAAAAGATATTAGCCAGTTGAAATTACAAATTTTGCAAGGACAGTCGATCAACAGCAACCATCCTGCCAAAAGTTTATATTCGTGGATCGAAGAAAAAAATTCACTCATCTCATTTTTATCCTCGCTTGAAAAGGAACGGCTGCCTTACCAGATTTTACTTAGTCACCTCAATGCAACCATTCCTTCGACCGTTAAGTTGACGAACTTGGCAGTTGATCGGGAAAAGCGCCATATTGAAATACAGGGCGTCGGTCAATCGCGAGAGGCAATTCTTGCTTTTTCCAAGAAACTGTCCGAAGATAAAATCTTTAAAGATGTTAGTTTCTCTTATTCCAGTTTCGATCGAGAATCAGACGCAGCCTTTAGCGTTCAATTGGCTTTTGATCCAACATCATTATGATTGCCTTTGGTAGAAAAATACTGGCCTTTTCAAGTTTGCTAGCGTTTTTGGCAGTTGTCTTAAATATTATTCTTTTTATCAACCTTGCTCAACTTGCCAAAAAGAAAGAAAATGCCAACTATCAGCTGAAATCGCTTGAAGTGGAAAGGAAAGCTCTTGACGTACTATACGAAAAGCTCAGATCCAAACCACAAGGTATGGATGAAATTGAGCTGACTTTGCCCAAAACCCTGGACGAGTTTGTAACTTTTAGCAACGACTTATCAGCCATTGCCACGGCTTCCGGGATGAAGCTGGAAATTGCTAACGATAAGCAACCAAAACAGCAAAAACAAAATACCTTGGTCTATAAAACTCAGAGTCTGACCTTTGAGGTCAGCGGGAGTTACCGGGATTTATTGGTTTTTTTTGAACGAATGGCATCATTGCCTTACTTTTTTCATCTAAATACATTCACGGTTACAAAAAATAAAAATGCAAATGAGGTAAATATTTCGGGTAAACTCATTTTATATATACGCTAAAACTTATATGATTAACAATAGAATTATCCAGCGCTTAATTTTTGACTCCATCTTGGTAGCAATTTTTTTTCTGCCGTTGTTTGCTATGTTGTTTTTGTGGAACATTTTTTTCCAGCCGCGCGGTGCTGAACTCCCGTCTGCTCCCCAAGTTCCTAAATTCGATGAAACCACATTTAC
>CAZUUL010000065.1:0-3074 GCA_964623155.1 uncultured Gammaproteobacteria bacterium | reverse complement strand
TGATCTTGGCGTTGTAGTAATCGAAGCATGGTCCGATGAAACCACATTTACCGTTCTTCGGGACAAAGTCCTCAAAAGAAAAAATTTTGCCAAACCAAAGCCATTTAGCGAGACAATTTACGGCTCAACAGACCCTTTCTCTTTGTAGCTTTCCAAAAAACTCTTGACAACTGGTCAACGGGGTGTGTAACTTAGATAGAGAAGCTTTTTTTCGGAGGGAGGTGAATAACAGATACATGAAGAGGAAAACATTAACTACCGGTTTTACCCTGATCGAACTTATTGTGGTTATCGGTATTATTGGAATATTGGCTCTCCTTGTTATGCTTGCTATAAATCCTGCAGATCTACAAAGAAAAAGTCGCGATGCTATTCGTTTCTCGGATTTAGCTTCAGTACGTCGGGCTATCGACCTAAACATTGCTAACAATGGGGGACCACTCCGAGGAACGGCATTAAATCCACCAGTTTCCTACTATACGCATGATTCATCGGAAAATCGGGCCAGCAATACTCAAGATAATTACATTGGTATCGATGTCAGCAAATTTATTTCTATTTTGCCGGATGATCCGCAACATTTGCTGGGTAGTACTTCTGCAATTACACTTTCTGACGGAGTAACAACCGTGACCCGAGATAACATGCGTTACTATTTTTCATCAGATGGCACGGGTTATGAATTGAACGCTTATCTTGAGTCACCAGATAATAACAGTAAGGCGCTGAATACCGGTGATGGTGGAGACAGTAATACGAAATTTGAAATCGGCACAGATCCGCAGCTGAACTTGATGCAGTAATTTATTTAGACGGATCAGTTATATTCCTGCCCAAACATTTGAAAATAATGCAGGAAAGATTGTCATTAAATAAACAAACAAAAGACGGCTTACTCTGGGGTATAGGAGGAGGGATAATTGCGGGAATTTTACAGAGCTATCGACCGTTTGCTTTAACAGTTATTCCGATTGCTAAAGAAGATCTGCTGCTGTGGTGGATAGACACGGTATTTATTATTATTACTGGCGTATTTATTGCAACGGGAGTATATGTCTATTGATATTGAAAAAAAAAAGACGTTATTTTAGCAAGAATCGCTACTATTGGTTTGATAATTGCTTTAGTTCATGAACTCATAGCGGTAGGCTATGTGGCCGTAAAAATTTATCTGCTGTGGAAGGGAAGTCCGGTAGCGCGATATTTTCTACCACCATATTCTCAATATTACTTCTTGATCATCTGGCGCTATGCCCAGCCTTATGGTTTTGCAATAGTGGCTGGAGTTTTAGGAGTTATACTTTTTGCTTGGCTCAAAAAAGTCAGCCGCAACAGGATAACTGGGGGCAGTGAAATTATAATAGTAGCCTGGATGGGTGTAGTGCTTGGCTGGGAGAGGATGTTTACGGCAATTTTTGTTGCTATTATTTTAGCTGCGGTTATTATGTTTACAACCAGAAAATCATCTACACGCCTGACTCCTGGTCTGTTACTTAGCTTTTTGGCCGCCATGTTCTATTGACTATTGCGCGAGAATTGTATATAACAGAAATATGCTTAAAAAATTTTACCGGGAAAACAAAATAATGGTTATCTCTGGAGTTATTGCTCTGACTGCAATTGTTGCGGTGTTATTATTTATCCGCTCAGAAGTCGATCGATTCATATTTTCGATGCCCATTTTTGCAGGATGGATATTATTTAATATTCTCATGTTGCCCGATGAAGAACAAGAAAAAATCGCGGCATCGGTTGCCAAAGAAACTAAACGAAAGAAAAAAACCGTTGCTGGATGAAACGCTGGTTTGAACCGCTGCTGCTATTTGCGGCCATAGCTTTGGTTTGGACGTTTTATCGGGCGTTAACGCATCTGCCAAGCGAAGTTGACGAACTGATTGCCAAGCCGATACTCTGGCTTGGGCCTGTCTTTGCAGTCGATGCCCGCCAACTGCACTGGTTTAGAAGTGCTTTTAAAACCCATCTTGCCAGAAATGTATTGTTAGGAATAATCACGGCGATTGCTTTCAGCACCATACGCATTTTCAGCACTTATTTTAGATTTAATGCTGTTAACATTACTCCTTACGACTTAAGTTTGTTTCCTCTGTTCAGACATTCACTGGTGTCCTTATTCACTGCCGGGAGTGAAGAGCTTGTATTCCGCGGATACTTTCAGGACAAATTTTTGTCGCACTTTAAAAATTTGTGGCCGGCTAACTTTATTACTACATTTCTGTTTGTTTTAATTCACATTCCTGTAGTCGTTTTCACTTTAAAATATTCGCCCTCCGCCAGTATCTTTTACTTTGCTATAGTGGCTATGGTAAGTCTTGTCAGCGGAGTACTTTTTTATCGCACGCGCAACCTTGTTGCATCAATAGTCTTTCACGCGGTCTGGAACCTTTTTTCCTCGCTGTTCCGCTGAGGTTGTTATAATAGAACCTATGTGTGGAATCTTCGGGCGACTAAATCTTGATCAGCCGGTAACTGACGATCAACTCGCTACAATGAGCAAAGCGCTTATTCATCGCGGCCCGGACGAACAAAAATGGAAGATATTCGCTAGTTTTGGTTTCGGAGTAAATAGATTATCCATTATTGATGTTGCGGGTGGGCAACAGCCGCTTAGCAACGAAAATAAAACCATCTGGGCGGTACAAAACGGCGAGATCTATAACTACCAAAGCCTTTCCCAGAAACTAAAAAAAAACCGCCACCGCTTTTCTAGTGTTAGTGATAGCGAAGTTTTGGTCCACCTTTACGAAGACTACGGCGCTGAATCCATATCGCATTTATCGGGAATGTTTGCTTTGGCAATCTGGGACCAGAAAAACCAGCGGCTGCTGCTTGCTACCGATAGGCTGGGGATTAAACCTCTTTACTACAGCCAGCAAAAGAACTTTTTTTTATTCGCTTCTGAAGTTAAGGCGCTTTTAAGCCAGGGGATTGATAGAGATATTAACCCCCAGGCCCTATCCGACTACCTGTCCCTTAATTATATTCCCGGCCCCCAGACGATATTTAGTGGTGTTTTTAAACTGCCTCCGGCTACGGTTCTTGTCTATGAGCGGGGG
>CAZUUL010000064.1:0-5818 GCA_964623155.1 uncultured Gammaproteobacteria bacterium | reverse complement strand
GTCGATTAGTTTGCCTTGATGGTGGAAGATGACGGGGATAATCGGAAAATAATCACCTTCAGGGTTCTTGTAATAAGGAAAAGTCGTCAACAGGGTTTTACCCATAGGATATACGGTCCTTCATCTCTGCGTGGTACTAAAAATGAAAAAGGGGCTACTCCTGCTTGTCTTTTGTCGGATTCAGGGCGCGTAACCAAAGAGGCAATCTCATCCAAAGTAGAGCCGACGGCGATGATACGGTCCTTCTTGGGATCAATTACCACCCATTTTCCAGCAAACTTCTCCATCTGTTTAGTAGAAACATTCACTTTTTTCATAACAAAGTTATTCTATCACCAGCAAGACAAAAACGCAAATGAAATATCACCTGGGAGGTGATTTAGCTATGACACCTAGGGAAAATGAGGAAGGTGTAAGGCTAAAGATGAGCACAGCCAGGGGTGGGAAGTTATGTAAAGATTTCTATTCGGAAGTCAACCAACACGATTATCGGAGCAAGTGTTGTGGGTCCATGGGCTGATGCGATTATTCATGAATGTATCCTAGCAATGCAGTTAAACCTAGACATTACCGACCTTTTCAATACCATCCATATATACCCCACACTTTCGGAGGCAGTGAAGTGGACGTTGGGGAAGGTAGTTTAAAGAGAGTAACTATTTATTCCAAGAGTTTGACAAAACTAAGGTTTAAAGTAGCTTTTACTAATCTTTCATCTACAGTCAGGAATTCACAATTCAGCTCTTGAGCAAGAGCAATATAAGAGGCATCGTAGACGGAAATACCAAGGGGTTGGGCAAGTGTCAAACTCGATATTGCCAGTGAATCGGTAAAAGGATGGATCGTTAGAGGAGTGATGTAAAGATCTCCAATCATTTGCTGTTTTACTGTTTCTTCTAGTCTTTTCGTAGCAAGTGCATTGGTAAATTCAAAATAAAGAAGGTCGGTGGTGTGAAGAGTAATTTCCTTTTGAACTGCTTTTTCGTGGATGATTAAGGCGAGATCACTGTGTTCTTCTTCGAGAAACCATTTGATGACTATTGAGGTGTCAATAACTTGATTCATTTGGGAGAAAAATTATAACGTGTATCTCTCATTTTTCTAATCTCATCGACAACGTCCCACCCTTTCAAAAGGGGAGCGACTTTCTTGCGTGTTTCATAGATGCGATGGGGATCGCCTGTTATTTGGAGGGAATAGCTTTTTGATTCAGCGTGAGGGTAGATAACCACCAGAGGTTTTGAGTTATCCACGACAATTGCAGGTTTACCGGTTCTATTGATTTTCTCCGCAATTGCTTTGAATTTATAGCGGATATCAGTGGCGCTGACAATATGGGGTAAAGGGTAATCATTCATATAACTAGAATATACACTGTAATGTCTATTTTGTCAAGCCTATGAAGGTATATTTTAGTGATGATATTGAAGGGTATGGGGGGATGGTATAATTAAAAAAAATGGAAACTTTACCTGAAGCCAGTGACCATCTTAAAGATATTCTTGGAGAAGCTACTGCAAGATACGCCGCCAACGGACAAATAATTGGTTTAGGTTCGGGATCAACATCGGAACGGGCAATTAAAGCAATTGGAGATCGGATTAAAAAAGAGGGGTTGACTATCTTTGGGATAGCTACATCCAACAAAGTTGAACAACTTGCGAAAGAGGTCGGAATTACCACGGAAAAGCTTGGAAATAGGCAAATCGACTGGGGCTTTGATGGAGCCGATGAGGTGGAGAAAGGAACACTTAACTTACTCAAAGGCGGTGGAGGAGCGATGACGCGGGAAAAGTCGGTTGCTAAGAAATGTCCACAATGGATAATTATTGTCGATGAATCAAAGCTTGTTAACCAACTCGGAGAAAAATTCCCCGTCCCTGTTGAAGTCCAAGCCGATCAGATGGGAAGGGTTATTGAAAATTTATACGAAAAATATCAACCGCTGGATATTCAGACTCGACTTAAAACGGCGGGTCCTGCCCTAGGTTTCCCTCCCGTCGGTGCTCCTAACGTGCGCGCCGCCGGGACCCTTCCACCTGCGTCACCCGCCTCGGCTAATCTCTATTTCACCGACTTTGGCAATCCGATTATCGATGTAAAAGTGGTTCCCGGCAGTATTAAAAATGAATGGGAGAGAGAATGGGAGATGATACCGGGAGTAGTCGGGACGGGACTGTTTTTGGGCGGGTATCCGGATGAAGTGTGGGTTGCCTATGGAGATGCGAGGATTGAGAAAATAAGGGGGAAGGGGAAACGATAAATTAAAAGTCAAAAGTCGAAAATTAAAAGTAACAGTAAAAAGTTAAAAAGTATGGCAAAAGATAATAAAACATTTGATTTTTAATTTTTAACTTTTTATGACTGAAGTAATTCCCGGCATTTTAGAACAGGAATTTAGTGAGATAGAAAAAAAGATTCGTTTGGTCGAACCTTTTGTTTCTTGGGTGCAGATTGATGTGTTAGATGGAAGTCTTTTTAGTAACGATTGTTTCCATGACCCCCAGCCTTTTGGCGATTTGGATACGCCATTATTAATGGAAACGCACCTCATGGTGAAACATCCAGTTCGCTACGTTGAACCTTTTTTTGCAGCCGGATTTCAACGCTTTATTGCACATGTGGAAGCCTTCGACGATGCTCAGGCTAAAGGATTTACCAATGGGGGTGAGGAAAAAGAGAATATCTATGATTTTATCCACATCTGTCGTACATTTGGCGCTGAGATTGCTCTGGCGGTTGATTTACCAACACCTATTGAAGCAGCATTTCCATACCTAGAGAGCCTTGATCAAGTGTTAGTTATGACTATAAATACCGGCCGTAGCGGTCAAGAATTTGAGCAATCTGCTCTTGAAAAAATTAAAGCCATTCGAGAAAAAGATCCGCATATACATATTGAAGTTGATGGCGGCATAAATCCTGAAACGGCAACGTTGGCCGTTAATGCCGGAGCTACACGGCTTGCGGCAACGAGTAGTATTTTTAAAAGTGAAAACATCAGAGAAACGATTGAGAAACTAGCTCAAAGTTGATAAGATTTTTGCTGTGGTATTATATCGCTAATGCTTGAGAAACTAAGGTTAGACAGACAGTACATCACGAGCAATAACCATAGATTAGGAAAAGGAGTTGATCCGGACGTGGATCTGTTAATTGATCTTCGGTTGATAGCGATGTTTGGCGATGGAAGAATACCAGAAGAAAAAAGACATAAAGACACAATGTTTGAGGTAGCGTATACCAATGGTGAAATTATATTTAATAAAGCTAGCGGGCAGATTGTTTTCACAAATTACGGAGAGGTGCATAAAGACCTTATCCTAGCAGAGTATTGCAATGGCACTCTTTTTTTTCAGGAGAGCCAGTAGTACTCCCAATGCATGCATGGAAGCGATAAAGCTAAAGCAACTTAGGAATCTTGCTAAATTCCTGCGCTACTGGGCGCTTAGGATGACGACTGTTGCTGGTTCTGGTCATCCAACATCTGCCCTTTCCGCAGCAGACCTGATGGCGGGGTTACTTCTCGGGCGGACACATGGGTCCGCCCCTACGTTCCGATTCGATTTTTCCGATCCTCAAAACCCCAACAATGACCGGCTCATTTTCAGCAAAGGCCATGCGACGCCGCTTTACTATGGTTTGTTTGCAGCCGCCGGAGCAATTCCTGTGAAAGAGCTCGACAATTACCGGAAATTTACAAGTAACTTAGAGGGTCATCCGACGCCACGGTTCCCATACGTTGAGGCGGCGACGGGGTCGCTTGGACAAGGACTTTCCATCGGTGTTGGACTTGCGTTAGCGATGGGAATGACCTCAGAAGCTAGAAGCTTGAATCTAGAAGCTAGAAATGATGATAGAAGCTGGAAGCTAGATAATTCGAGCCTCAAGCTCCGAGCTTCTTCTCAAGCCTCAAGCCTCCAGCTTCTAGATTCAACTCCCCGCGTCTTCGTACTTTTGGGCGATGGAGAGATGGCCGAGGGGTCGGTGTGGGAAGCAATTGAGATGGCAAGCAAATACCGATTGGATAATCTTGTTGGTATTCTTGATGTAAATCGTCTTGGGCAGAGTGATGAGACGATGCTTGGACATCATGTTAGTGTCTATCGCGATCGTGTAGCGAGTTTTGGTTGGGAGACGATAGTGATTGATGGACATAATTTTAAAGAAATTATTACTGCGTATGAGCATGTTGGTCAGGTTGAAGATAAACCGTACATGATTATTGCTAAGACGATTAAGGGAAAAGGTGTGTCGGTTTTAGAAGATAAAAATGGCTGGCATGGGAAGCCATTAGCGCAAGAGCAATTTGAGAAAGCAGTGGCGGAATTAGGGCCGGTAGATTTTGATCTCCATATTGATATTCAGAAGCCACCTGCGTTAGGAATCAAGAATCAAGAATCAAGAATCAAGGGGAGACCTCCCCTTAATCCCTTCAGGGTGAACCTTCAGGGTGAGCCCCTCCTTGCGAAGGAGGGGCTAGGGGTGGTTTATAAACTCGGTGATCAGGTTGCTACAAGAAAGGCTTATGGTGAAGCATTGACCAGAATTGGTGAGAGATATCCTGATGTTGTTTCTTTAGATGGGGATGTGAAGAATTCTACGTATTCCGAAATTTTTAAAGCAGCATTTCCAAACCGGTTTTTTGAAATGTATATTGCTGAGCAGAACATGGTGGGGGCGGCAGTGGGGATGGCCCGGATGGGGAAGATTCCATTTGTGTCAACCTTTGCTGCCTTTTTTACCCGAGCGTTTGACCAGATCCGCATGGCAGCAATTAGTCAGGCCAACATCAAATTCTGTGGTTCGCATGCGGGAGTCTCGATAGGTGAGGATGGCCCGTCGCAGATGGGACTTGAGGATATTGCTATGTTTCGGGCGGTGAATGGCTGTCGCGTTTTATATCCTGCTGATGCAGTTGCTACGGATAAATTAGTTGAGGAAATGGCCAAGTCAGAGGGGATGGTGTATGTAAGGACCACTCGACCCACAACGCCTGTTATCTATAACAGCAAGGAGGAGTTTCCGATTGGAGGGAGTAAGGTGCATAGGGTTAAGGGGGGTAAGTGGGATAAAAGGGGGAAGGCAGTAATAATTGCCGCGGGGATTACGCTCCATGAGGCGTTAAAAGCACAACAAATGTTAGCGGAAGAAGGGATTGAGACGGTGGTTGTTGATTGTTATTCGATTAAACCGATTGATGAGCGGACAATTCGGAAATTAGCTGAAGAGACGGAGTTAGTCGTTACCGTTGAAGACCATTGGTTTGAAGGAGGGCTGGGGGATGCCGTACTTAATGTCTTTGCGGATAATCCCAAAGTTAAGGTTTTTAAATTAGCCGTTACTAAGATGCCGCGGTCGGGGAAGCCGTCGGAGTTATTGGATTACGAAGGAATATCGGCGGGGGCGATAATGGAAAAAGTAAAAGAAATCGGGAATTTTTGATATACTATTTGGGTATGGGATTTACTAATCTGCCAATTAAAATTAAAAATCCGGCAAAGCCGACGCGGGCGCAGACCCACAAGTTTTTGGTCGATTCTGGGGCGTTGTATTCGGTGATGCCCGAGAAAGGACTTAAGGATTTAGGTATAAAACCAGTATTTAAACAGCAATTCGTTTTAGCCAATGGAGAAACGGTTGAGTATCCGGTAGGGAATGCCCTGTTTACCTACCATGAAAAAGAAGTAGCTTCGCCAGTTATTTTTGGGGAAAAAGATGATATCTATCTTCTTGGAGTCACGACTCTTGAGTCGTTTGGGTACGTCCTTGATCCGGTGACCAGGGAACTAAGGAAAATGCCGATGTTATTAATGTA
>CAZUUL010000063.1:0-5838 GCA_964623155.1 uncultured Gammaproteobacteria bacterium | reverse complement strand
GTTTACCCAACAAAGCTTATATTATTATGAATAGAAACCTGGAACCGCCGTCTCATTTATCAGTTGAAAAAGTATGGCTATACCATCATCCTCCGCGGCGAGAGATCAATATCTACCGTGTTTTAGCCGTTAAACCAATGCTATAATCAAACACTGATATTATGTCTTTTAAACAACCAAGCATTGCTATTGTTTGCGGCACAAGACCAGAGGTAACCAAGCTTGCGCCAATTATTTTAGAATTTAAAAAGCGAAAGCAACCGCTTACCTTGATCTCGACAGGTCAACATGATCAATTATTCAAACAATCTTTAGATGCATTTAACCTGAAAATAGATTACAACTTGAAAATCATGAACAGGGAGCAAACTCTGTCTGAAATTCTCACAAAAGCAGTCACAGGTCTTGATCTTCTTTATACAAAAATCGATCCAGCTCTTACTATTGTTCTTGGTGACGCTTCTTCAACCTTTGCCGCCTCGCTCGTTTCTTTTTATCGTCATGTCCCAGTGGCACATATTGAGGCAGGGATGCGCACAGGCAGACTTTATGAACCATTTCCAGAGGAAGCGAATCGCCGCTTAATCGCCTCTATAACAGAATGGTTTTTTCCTGCTACAGAAAAAGCTCGACAAAACCTTCTGACTGAAGGTTTCCCTGATAAAAAAATATTCATGGTAGGTTCTACTGAAGTTGACGCGCTTAACTGGATTATCACTAATACAAAAGATAAGGCTGGGATTGGTGAAAATATTGACGTAGGTAAGTTAGTCGTCGTGACGACCCATCGCCGTGAAAACTGGGGAAAACCTCTAGAAGATGTTTTTTACGCTATTAAGCATTTGGCTATGCATTATTCCGACGTCACTTTCATTCATTCAGTTCATCCTAATCCAATTGTTTATCAAGCTGCAAAAATAATCTTTGCGCAGATACATAACATTCGTTTACTGCCCCATATTGAATTTCTTTATTTTATTCGTCTTTTAAATCGTGCTTCTTTAATAATGACTGATTCTGGCGGGGTCCAGGTTGACGCAGCCGTGCTTCGTAAACCAATCCTCATCCTTAGAAATGTGACAGAATGGAGTGAAATAACTGACAATGGCTTTGGCCGCCTAGTCGGTACAAATAAAGCAACCATCATTAGAAATTTTCAAGATTATTACCGCGGCATATGGCCTAAAGGCAATCTAAATAAATCTATCTATTCATCTGGAGCAGCAAAAAGGATCGCCGACATTATTCTAAATAACATAAAGATATGAAAATATTTTTTGTCCTGCCGGCATACAACGAAGAAAAAAATCTACCGCAACTTATAAAAAACATCAGTCAAACGTGCAGAAAACATAAGTTTAATTACCAAATCATAGTTGTTGATGATGGGAGCAATGATTCGACAAGTAAAATTGCAAAAAAATTGATCAATTATCATCTAAAGCTAGTAAGGCATAAAAACAATAAAGGACTAGGAGAAGCAATCACTACTGGATTTAAAACCGCCATAAAACGTGCCGGCGATAATGACCTGATCATTACTATGGATGCAGATAACACACATGACTTGCGGAGTCTGCCTTTGATTGTTGATAAATTTCTTGAAGGCTATGATTTAATCCTTGCCTCGCGATTTGTAAAGGGTGGAGGCGACCAGGGTATCTCTCCCCTCCGCAAAATCTTAAGTCGCCAGGCTGGAAGAATCTTTCAAATTGTCTTTCCTATTAGTGGAGTGAGGGAATATACCTGTAGTTACCGGGGCTATCGCACTTCGCTGTTGAAGAAAGCCTTTGAAAAATATAGACAAGGTCTTATTCGCGAAAAAGGTTTTAACTGCATGCTTGAAATTTTAGTAAAACTTAGCCGTCTCAAAGCAAAAATTACAGAAGTTCCATTCATACTTTATTATGATCGAAAAAAAGGCGAGAGCAAGATGAATCTTAAAAAAACGCTTTTTCGATACCTCACCATCATATTTAACCGAAATCATTTCCCCTCATGAGATAACGAGTAAATTTTCAAGGCGCTGCCTGAAATAGTTTGGTAGTCGGCTTCTTGTTTCAATCCCCACTCCTGGGGAGGACTAGGGTAACGGGTAAAAACAAGGTAAATTTTTTTTCGATCTTTTAGGGAATCTTTAATCTCCTTGGGCAAACTTCCTGCAGGAAAAGTAAGCTCTCTAAGCATTTTACCGCTAAAGTTTTTATTTTCCCGTTCTAACTCCATGGTAATACCTGCATGAAGAATTTTCATAGTGTCGGTAAATATGGTAACATTCTGTTCTTCTTTAAGACGCTCAATAAAAAATTCCTTCGCCTTTCCTGCAAAAACACCAGAGGTCCACAGCTCAAAGTACAATACTCTATCCTCTGCTGGCATGATTGCTTTTTCAGGATTAAAAACTAGCAGATAGTCATTTTTTGCCATTTGCCAAAAGAACAACGTAATGACAACTGGAACTAAAATTTTTCCAAAAGGGAGGTTTTTTTTTATCTGCCATAAAAAAGATAGAGCATATGAAGCCAAAAGAATCAAAACTCCGGTACCAGGAAGGATGTATCTTGGATACCAAAATTTGGAAACAAAAATAGAAATAATCAAAGCTATTCCTCCCCATAACAAGAAAAAAGGTATACTCCAACGTCTTCGTAAGCAAACAAAAACTGCTCCGATTAAAGACAGCCATATCAAAAATGATGAACTATATTGTCTAATCCAGACAAGGGCTTTATGCGCATTTTCCCGCATCAACCATAGCGGAATGCTGGTTTTTGTATCCACCACCCGGTCATAAACCGGGATAAAAATATCAAGTGATGATGAAATAGTTGCCAATATACAGATAATCGCAGTTATTTCTACAATTCCTATGACGCCAAGAAAATACACTAGTTTTTTTAATGATTTTTGTTTTTGCATCACAAGCGCCACTGAGACTAGAGGCCCAAGCGCGAAAGCTAAAAAACCTGTCGGTTTAGTTAGAACTGCAAGATATAATCCAATAAAAATACCCACCCAGAAATACTTGTAACCTTGTGTAAAACGAATGAAGAAAGCAATCACAAAATAAGTAAATGACATTGCTGCTCCATCAAGCATCGCCAAACGATCATATAAAAAAGTAAAAGGCAAAATTAAGTAAAGCACCCGGGCAAAAAAAGAAGCTTTTTTATCAAGCAATGCTTCTGCTATAACCCCTATCGAATAGAAGGAAAGAATTGAAAGTAAAGCACTAGTTAGCCGTGCGGCAATTACTATATCGGGAATAAATCGCATGGTTATGGCGGCAATATTTGGGAAAACCGGTCCCAGCCCAAGCCGAAACGACTCTGACCAGTGGTTGAAAAAATTCTCGCGTGCTAAGTCGGCAAAATAGATATAGGCTGCTTCATCTTCAAAAAGAGGGAATTGCCGCAAATTCAGAGTCCTAGAAAACAAAAAAATGGCTAGCAAAAACAGGTTAAGTCTGTTCTTGCTTATCCAAAAAAAAATAAAGCGTTGATGATTATTCATTTCTTCCGGAATGATTAATTTTTTTTCCTTCTGACATTTCAACACCATCGTTTATAATTTTTTCATCGGCTGATGTAAAACGATTAACATAAGGAATCAATTGAATAAGATCGTCAATTGCTATGGCTGCTTCCAACCGGTATACACCCAGATCATCAAACCATGCTATAGATGAAAAAATGTATTGTTTTTGTTCAAAAACTTTTAATGTTTTGCCAAATTGCTTTCTATCCCGATACTGATAGAAAGAGTGTGCAAGTGGATTGAGATCACGATAAATTTCTTCAAGAAAAATTTGCTCTCCCTTTATATCATATTGAAATCCGACACCTACCGCCTGTTGTGAAAAATTTCTACTTTTTGGGAAATAAAATTTCCTAAGTCTGGCGTTGGGATGGTGAAGTGCTACAATAGGAAAGTCTACGCGAATTTGGGCAAGTCTTAAAGGATTAGTTTCATTAGTTGATTCTTCAACTATAGTTCTTTTACTAGAATTAAAGTTGTTCAGGAAAATAAATCCAACAAAACTAGCAATAACAAGATTGGTAATAATAATCGATCGGTATGATTGCATAAAAAAAGATAGTAACAAAGTATTATATATTAGAAAACTATGAATAAACCAACAAAACAACTTCGCATCGCGGTTGTCGGCATTGGCAATATCGGTAGACATCACATCCGTAATCTCCACAGTTTCCCGTTTGTTGATGTTATTGGTATTGTTGATACTGATGCAAAAATTTGCAGACAAATCGGCAAACAATATGGTTGCAAAAGCTATCGAACCATTGAACAGCTTCTTTATAGACAACGACCTGATGCCGTCATAATCTCTGCTCCCACTCGTTTCCACGCTGAAATCGCAAAAAAAACCATTGCCGAGAAAATACCGACATTCATCGAAAAACCCATTGCTGCAACAGTCAAAGATGCAAAAGCCATCATCGCTCTGGCAAAAAAAAATAAGACGCTTCTTTTTGTCGGTCACATCGAGCGTTTTAATAGTGCTGTAGTAAAAGTTAAGGAACTGCTGGAAAAAAAAGAAATCGGTAAGGTGATATCTCTGGTTTCACGGCGGGTCGGCCTTTTCCCTCCCCGCTCACCGGATACTAATGTAGTCATTGATCTAGCCGTACACGATATTGATATTTTTTCCTACCTTCTGGGTCAAAATCCTGACATAATCTATGCCAGCGGCGGAAAAATTCTTTTGCAACATTTTGAAGATCATGCTGATATATTTCTTCATTACCCCAGTGGAAGCAATGGCTATATCCAGGTAAGCTGGATCACTCCGGTTAAAATGCGGAATTTGTCGATTACCGGAACACGCGGATTGATAGAACTCGACTATATTAATCAAACCATACAAATCGTTCATAACAACCTGATAGACAGTGTTTTTGATAGTTTTGGACAATTTGTCCTTAAATCGCAACCGAGCAAGAAATTCCTGTTGAGTGAAGCGCATGAAGAACCGCTTAAGTTGGAACTTTTGGATTTTTTAAATAGCGTTGCCTATAATCAGCCTGCAAGTATTCCCGGAGAGGTGGGTTTAGCGGCTCTAATTGTCGCTGAAGAAGCCATAACAGCAATCCGCAGAAAAAATTGATATGATTCAACCTTTCATTCATAAAACCGCTCTTGTCGAAAATCAGGCAGTGATAGCTGAAGGAACATCAATTTGGCATCATGCTCATATAAGAGAAAAAGTCCATATTGGAAAAAACTGCATCATCGGCAAAGGGGTCTACCTGGATACCGGCGTCAAAATTGGAAATCGGGTAAAGATACAAAACTATGCTTGCGTTTACAGATTTTGTACAGTAAAAAATGACGTATTTATAGGTCCTCATGCGATCATTACCAATGATAAGTATCCGCGATCAACGGCTGCGTCGGGTTCACTCAAAAAAAACTCTGACTGGAAACTGGGCAAAACTCTGATAGAGCAAGGAGTAGCTGTTGGCGCCGGGGCGATTATTCTCCCAAATCTCAATATCGGCCGATACGCTATGATTGGTGCAGGGTCTGTAGTCACCCAAAATCTGCATCCGCAGGAAGTCGTTGTCGGAAACCCAGCTAAAATAATCGGCTACATTTGTATCTGCGGTAGTAGGATAGCAAAATTTAAACCCCATAGTTTCCCTTTCACCTGTAAGCTATGCAAAAAAAAATAAAACTTTCTCCTCCCAATCTTGGAGCGGAGGAGGAAAAGGCGTTGATTAAGGTTTTACGTTCAGGATATATTGTTCAGGGAAAGGTTACACACAACTTCGAACGAAAATTTGCTGACTACATCGGCACCCGATATGCAGTAGC
>CAZUUL010000062.1:1597-5896 GCA_964623155.1 uncultured Gammaproteobacteria bacterium | reverse complement strand
ATTCTGACTCAGTACCACGTCACTGAGTGCAGCGAAGGGACGTGGGTATCTATAGTTAACTATTTTTAGGCCAGTGTATTTATTAGGAAAAAATAATTATTTTGATAGGGAAAACTACTATTTTTCAAGAATTATAAATAATGACCCCATTCTTGTTCCTGGAAAGGGCAATGCCTTGATTCAGTTTTCATTTTTAAATGAAACAGTGGATATTTTTCATCAGGTTCCCATAGGTCAAAAAGGTCAAATTGAAATCCTTAATGTAGGCGGAAATGATTATATAAGTGCGAAAAATTTCATTCTGTTATGTGCGAATATTGTCGGTAAGACCTCTAATCTTATTGAGCTGGATACGAAGCGATTTCATTTGGAGGAAGAACATTTTTATGATGATTTTTATCCATTTCCAAATTTGACATTTATCGTATCTAATCAGATGATTTCTCAAAAATATGGTATTCAATTTAAATCATTATCGGAGGGTATGCGAGACATATATCTTTATTGGAGACAACGGTGGGATGGAAAAACAAAAAAGTATTCAATGGAAATAGAAACTTTAAAAAAACTTCAAAAATATGAAAAAGTTTAAGTTCGTACTCATCGGGTATGGAAACATGGGGAAAGATTGGGGTAAAGTTATTCAATATTTTAAAAATCTTGAATTAGTCGGAGTTGTTGATATTTTAGACAAAAATAGGATTCAAGCATGTCAAGATTTTAAAATAACAGAGCAGCAAACATCCGACAATTTAGGTAATCTTCTTTCAAAACAAAAGGTAGATTTTGTTATAGATTGTTCACCGCCTTTCGCTCATTTTCAGAATACTTTAACAGCATTTAATAATTCCTGCCATGTTTTGGGAGAAAAGCCGTTATCGCTAAATTTTAAAGAAGCAAAGACCATAGTGAAATTGTCCCATGATCAAAATTTGATTTATATGGTAAATCAGAATTACAGGCGAAATCCAATACTACAATTGTTAAAAAATAGAATTAAAGATATAGGAAAAATATATTCGATCAATATCGACTATTTTCAGGGATTAGAATTTCAAGATACCTTTAGATATACATTTCATCATCCGCTCTTACTGGATATGGCAATACATCATTTTGATTTAGTAAGAATGATAACTGGCCAAAATGCAAGATCAGTATTCGCATCAGAATACAATCCTACTTCAAGTAAATTTGTTGACGGTTCTGCTGCAGTCGTTGAGTTCAGAATGGACGACTGTTTGTTAAGCTATAGAGGTTCATGGAGCTCAATCGGTTTTAATACTAGTTATAATGGCGGGTGGCGATTTATTGGAGAGAATGGAACAATATTGTGGGACGGTGATCTTGATTTATCTATCGAAAGAAAAAATAAAAACGGTAAAATGGATAAAGAAGTTGTATTAATACCCCAAAAAATTGAACTCGCTCCCTATGATTTATTTTTATATGAATTAAATCAGAGTCTGAAGCTTTTTCTTCAATCCATTTCTCACAAGATCTTACCAGATTGCTGGTGTGGTGATAATATTAACAGTCTTGCTATGGTTTTGTCTGCGATCGAATCCGCTGATAAGCACGCTGTTGTGGAAATTAAATAAAAAGCGTAAGTTCAATAAAATCTTTATTGAAATAATGATTTAATAGTCTCCCCGTGATTTTATATCCAAGTTTTTCATAAAAGTGAACTGATTGCCAATCATTTCCTGTCTGAAGGTAAATTTTGTGTGCATTATCTTGTTTTGCAATTTGCTTGGCTTTCTCCATAAGTTTTTTACCTATACCTTTTCTTCGTTGGTCTTTCGCGACAAGCATTGTCCCGATATAAGCAACACCAGCTTCTATTTTTAATCCTAGCGTGCCAACTAAATTCTGATGATCATACGCTTCCAGTATATAGTGTTTTGTATTCCAATCCCGACTATGCCCAAAATGTTCGAGATTTGCTGATGGCCACTCCCGCCTATTGAATTCTTTTAATTTTTTGCTTCCCTTAGGAGATACTTTTATTTTCATATGAGAATTATACTAAAAACCATAATTATTGTATACGCTTTCGCTTCACATAATATTAGGACGTCTTTTATAAATTATGCTGATGAGTACGAAATACATAAACATCTTCTGCATTAGATTTTGGTGACATCAACAACAATTCTGAATTGCCAAAATGAAACATTCTTAAAACTTCTTCCCAATCACGGTTGTAATAAGCACAATAGAGCATTTTTCCGAAATCCCCATGGCTTACTAGAAGGATATTTCCGTTCTGACTCCGTTCGTGTAAGAGTTTTAATAATTTATCAACTCTTTCAATTAACTGTGGAAATGTTTCTGCGCCATCCGGTGAAAGAAAATAGGTTACTGTTTCAGTTTTAAGTATGCTAGGTGAACAAAGTTTTTCAATCTGCGTATGAGATTTTCCTGTCATTATTCCGAAATCTCTTTCTATTAATTCTTCCAATACTTCGGGTTTTGTAATACCCATGGTGCCTGTTATTATTTCTGCTGTTTGATAAGCTCTATGGAGTGGGGAAGAATAGACTTTATCGAAATGTATCCCTGTGTTCTTTATTTTTTGAGCGAGTTCCATCGCCTGTTCTATGCCTTTACTAGTTAACGGCGTATCACGTCTGCCATTTAATATGGATCTGGCATTGTCTTCATCTTGCCCGTGTCTTGCTAAATAGATACTCAAGTGTTCTTTCATTTCAGATATTAGCTGACTGCATGTGTTTTTAACGACTTTAAGAATGCGGCTACATTTTCTCCTAAATCTGGTATTGAATAGCCTCCTTCTTGCACTGATAAAGTAGGAAGCCCTAAGTTGCCAATTCTTCGTGCGGCCTCGGTATAACCTTCATTTGTCAAATTAAATACTCTTGATGGATCATTCTTCATGCCGTCAAATCCTAGAGAAATTACAAGATAATGGGGTGAAAATTGTTTCATCCGATAAATGATCGAATCAAGTGCATTTAAAAATATCACATCGTCGCTTCCAATTGGGAGTGGAATATTCAAGTTGTAACTAAATCCTGCCCCTTTGCCTTTTTCGTCAGAGTAGCCGCTATAATATGGATGAGTTCTGCTTGGATCTCCATGAACTGAAGTATAAAACACATCTGGAGATTCATAAAATATTTCCTGCGTGCCATTTCCATGGTGAGCGTCGATGTCAATGATTCCTACTCGCTCTCTGGTTTGATCTGATAGATAATGTGCAGCAAGTGCTGCGTTATTTAGATAACAATAAGAGCCCATACGTGCTCGTTCGGCGTGATGCCCTGGGGGTCGACAAAGCGCGTACACGAAATTCTTGCCTTGTTTAAGTATATCCGCGCCTGTTAACGCAGTATAGGCAGAAAGTAGGGCCAACTCATACGTATTTCCCATAACGGGTGTTGCAATATCAAATGAGTAAACACCTTTGTTGGCTTGAGTGTTGCGGGATCTCGGATTTAAACCATGGGGAAATACGGAAGGGTAGGTAAAAGCGGGATATTCTTGAACTACTGCCAGCCGTTTAACTGGATCGACAATTTCCGGAACTAGAATAGGTGGTCTTTGTGCTACTTGTTCGCTGGTTGTTCTTAAATGGTCTATATATGAGCGATCATGAACATTGTAGATCAAGGGCATTCCAAATTCTCTGGGTTGAGTAATTTCGATTTCTGAAGTTACGCTTAACGCTCGTAAAGCCTCTATTATTACTCTTGCTCTTTCAGGTCTATCCCATGAGGGTTTTTGTATCCCATCAAAGGTTCCAAAAGGTGGCGTATGCTCAATTGCTCTTTCACTAAAAATTGCAATCATTTCCTTTGACATATTGGGTTATATTATATCAAAATATATCAATTATGGCTACTTATTAGCCTATATCTAAGCTCTATTGCTATATGTCATAGAGGTCGTTATACTCATTCCCAATGCCCACATGATAAGGGGGCATTATGTTAAATGAGCTTATTTGGGTTCTCCAGCAGATCAAAGCGGTTATTGAGGGTTCTCAGATTCAAGAACTGTATACAAACTTCGTCAGTACGCTACAGCAAATAGCCTCTGCGTCTACGCCAGATTTACAGAATCAATTAAGAGATCTTAAGGAAAAAATTAAACTGGCACACGAGCGATTTGACATACAAAATCTAACCTACACACAACGGAAAATCGTTGATGGTCTCGGCGCGGGACTAGTCATCGGACAGAATGGCTTTACACGTTTTTTATTTTTTTTTTTAGTTGATTGAGCGAATAATATAGTGGCAAAGGGAGAGAGTATTAAACTCAATGTGGAAA
>CAZUUL010000062.1:0-1587 GCA_964623155.1 uncultured Gammaproteobacteria bacterium | reverse complement strand
TTCCGCGAATACTCCAGGGGCAATAGAAGAAATCAATAAACTCAAGCAGGAAACTGATCGTTTGGTGACGAACGCGGCTAATACACTTTCAGGTTTAGGAAGTTTGGTCGAACAACAAACTGCGGTAGAAAAGGGAGAGGTAGTCATACAACTGGTGTTTGATAAAGATGTTGCAGTTGAAACGTTTATTGATTTATCTGCGCAATCGCATGAGTGGCGAGATATTATCCGTGCATATTCGCTTTTTGCTAATGAGGCGCCGGAAAAAACCAGAATAATCGCAACCAGCAAAGGTTCACCGTATGTGGTATGGCTTGCGACCACGCGGTTTATCGGAGAAACCCTCTGCGCGACAGTGAGACCGTTTGTTGAACTCTATAAAAGTATACTGGAGGCAAAAGAACATGCGCTCGTGTTGGAAGATATGAAAGTTGGCGTTGATGGAAAGAAGTTTGAGTTATTTAAAACTATTGATGAATTTCAGCGCAAGCGGATCATGGACATAGTTGATAGTATCGGGAAGATAAACGGTGACAAGAAGTTAACAGACACACAAAGGAATGAGGCGCTTAGTACATTGGGCAATGTGGGACCTAGATTATATGAGTTTATTACAAAAGGTGGTAAAGTAGATGTCTCGAAAAATGACAAAGGTGAAGAAGGAGACTCCAATAGTTTTCAGTTGGAACTTTCATATCAAGAAGTGAGAAAGCTTGAAGGGCGAGTAGAAAAGCTACTTGAGGCAAAGATTAAATCAGACAAAAGTCCAACAACACTTAAAGATGGTCAAGCTAAATCAAGGAAGCGTCGAAAAAGAATTGGCGCAAGTAAAGCAAAAGCCGTTCAAGAAAACGTGCGCCCTGCGAGCCCCGCGAAGCGGGGCGAGCTGGAACAGTAACGGTACAATAAAAGCGAAGTCCCGCCGTCTTCGGCGGGACGAGCAATCAATTTAGTTGGAAGAAGTGGCGGCAATTCATTTTTCCCCTTTACCCCTTTTTTCTTGCCGCCACAATTTCTAGGAGTTTTTGATAAAATAGGTTCGGACGTGGTTTAGTAGGGCTACATAATTCCGACTTGTCGGGGCGGCGCGCAGCGCCGCCCATGGTTCGCGCGCGTCACCGCGCGCTTTTTGGTGGGTCAGACGCAGGTTCGGAAAACAAAAAAGAAAAGAAATGAGAAAACGCCCCGTGCGATAAGATGAAGAGAAATCCATTCCCCGCCTAGGGCGGGGTGCTTTGCCCAAACGTACAAAAAGAAGGTTGCGTAGGTTTGTCATAGTTTGCCTGTCTTGTTTTTCTCCAACCAGTTGATATATTGATGGCGCACTCAACTTGTTGCCTTTTTTGATGGCCGTCTCGGACAATGTGAGGCAACTTACGTTGAGTGCACCGGGGCGGCCATTATTGAACTATGAACGATAGTCTTTCTCCCTCGCAACCATTCTTTTTGTATGCGCGCAAGTCCACCGATGTGGAGGACAAGCAAATTCTCTCCATAGCTGGGCAATTAGCTGAACTTCGTGAATTTGCCCAGAAAGAGCACCTCTCCATCATCGGTGAATACATAGAGAAACAATCGGCCAAGATT
>CAZUUL010000061.1:0-5964 GCA_964623155.1 uncultured Gammaproteobacteria bacterium | reverse complement strand
TTATACCTGTTGATCCATCTACATCAAGTAATCCTGCTGGAGAGCTTGTTCCTATACCGACATTGCCAGCTCCACCAATGCCTGCCCGCACAATCACATTCCCAGCTGTTCCTAAATCAAACCCAGGAGAGATATCTATTCCACCTTGAGAAGCACCAAGGAGGATTGCACTTGTACTATTGTTCCGAGCTGAGAAGAGTCCTAGTTGACCTCCTCCTGCTCTTACATTAACAGTCTGACTATTAGATCCACTGCTTATCTCTATTCCTCCTGAGAGAGCAACTAGGTTAATAGCTGTAGCAGTTGAGGTGTTTGATTGGACATCTAAACTCCCAGCTGGACCTGTAGTTCCAATCCCAACAGAACCTGTAGTGATTAGATTTCCAGAAACCAGGTCAAGCCGGGCCAAAGGTCCGGTGGTGCCAATTCCGACATTACCAGTGTTATCGATTGTGATACCTTGCGATGCATTTCCTCCGGTTATCAGGCCAATTCTGTCGGCACTAAGACGATACAGGCCGCTATTAGTGTCATTGATAAATGCCAATCCGGGCAGAGCTGCCGATCCGTCAGAGATTAAAAGCTGACCTGCAAGTGAGGTTGAACCGCCAACACTTAAACTGCTATCCAAAGTCACTGCTCCAGAAACTTTCAAGGTGCCGGCAATTGTGGCTGCCTTGTTGACTTTTAAATTTCCCTCAAGTGTAGTATCTCCTCCGACTGTCAGATCTGCGTTTATTCTGCCACTTCCAAAAGTGAATGCCCCATTTTCATCAATTTGGGCTTTGTCCAAGTAAAGTGCCAGCCATTTGTTTTCCGGCTTGCCCAGTCTACCTTTAGCTGAAATAGCCGGGTAAAGATCGCCGTTGGGCGCGCCAATGATCGAGCCGTCGCCAATTGAAGAATAGACTGAATCTGCGCTGCAGCCCGAGTTGCAATGGTAGGCTGTAAGAATTGTTCCTTGTTCAAGTTGGAGGTCATCAAGGTAAAGATTGGCATCGCTTAGTCCGTAGACTTCAATTAGCGGGTACCATTTTTTACCTACCTCTCCCACAAAAGAGGGATAAGGCGAAGAAGAGGGGGAGAAGGTGAAGTGAACGCGGGTCCATTCTTGGGTTTTAGTGAAAGTAAAATCTTGGTACTGCCCACGTTGGTTATTTAGTTCATCCCAGAAACCGAGCCGAAGCGTAACAGTAGCTGGAAGCTGGTAGCTGGAAGCTGGTAGCTGCGTTAGCTTGACATAAGCAGAAAAGACATAGGGCCGGCCGGGCAGGAGTTTGACAGTAGGCTGGGAGATTGCTAAAGGTTGGGGAGAGTTCGGCGTTGGGCTTTGGGCGTTAGTTGAACCTTGGAATTTCAGGCCGTGGGACTGCGAACGGTAAGACTCTTCGCTGACAAAAGTATTGCCGCTGTAGCTATCCAGATTGTAATACCACTGCAGCGGTTGGCCGCTAATATTAGCTTCAAATGAGGAATTGCGGAGAATGTTGACAGTAGTTAAATCTAATTGCGCATTTTCAATTAATTGTTGATTGTTTGTGCCGAGCAAAGCCCCGCTCAGCGTGGTTGAAGCCTGTTGAATTAGCTGTTCGCGCAAGGTTGAAATATCTGAAGTGAGTTTCTTAAGGGCAGAGGTTATTTTCTCCTGGCTTTGTTTGATTTCCTCTGAGTTTTGTCCAACTTGTGGTGACATTGTTCCCCGGATTAGACCATGTTCCTTGAGCCAGGGAAAAGATTGGCTTGCTAGAATAATTAACCCACTAAGAGTAAATACGGTAGTGACGATGGGTAGGAGGTATTTAGCTCGCCAGGCTGAAAGCGGCGGAAGCTGCTTGAACTCGGTTAGCTCGCCTGCAACACTTACAGGTTGCTGCCCCAAGCGCCCTGCAAGGTAGAGCTTTTTAAATTCTTTTAACTGTTTTTTATTGTAGCGGCGTTGGTTTCCAGGAGTGCGGATGGGAATCAGATAGCCACGAGCTTCCCAACGACGTAAAGTCTTTGTAGATATTCCCAAGAGGTTGGCAGCCTCTTGAATGGTAATTAAGTTAGTATTCACTTCGAGGGGGCAGGATTGCTACAGGATTTTTTTCTCCTTGAGCAATCTCACGAAAGAATACGGATAAATTTTTAAAAAACTTGGACATCAATTTCTTGTGTCCAACTCTGTCTATTTTTGTCCAAGTTTGTCTAAGTTCAATTTAGGCATAAATTTTTATAGTTGTCAATGGGGAAAATAGACTGTTATTACGTGCTAAAACAAATGTCCAAGTTTTAGCCATAAAAAAATGAGGTATTTTTTAACCCATTATTTGTGTTACAATTGCTCTATGGAAAAAAATACTCCTAAAGTTCAACCTTATAATCATCAAGAGATTGAAAAAAAGTGGCAGGAGATTTGGGAAAAAAATGCTTTGTTTTCACCTGATATGGAAAAAGCCAAGCGGCCTTTCTACAACCTGATGATGTTTCCCTATCCTTCAGCCGAGGGTATGCATGTGGGAAATTTTTTTACTTTTACGGGAATTGATACCTATGGCAGATACAAACGCATGCAGGGTTATGACGTATTTGAACCAATCGGGCTGGATGGGTTTGGCATCCACTCGGAAAATTATGCTCTTAAAGTCAACCGTCACCCCAAAGAACAGGCTAAAATTTCCGAAAGAAACTTCTACCGCCAGCTGCGGGCAACAGGCAATGCTTTTGACTGGAAGCGCACGCTGGAAACTTATGATCCCGATTACTACAAATGGACGCAGTGGCTGTTTGTGCAAATGTTTAAATCGGGTTTGGCTTACAAGGCCAAGGCTCCGGTGAACTGGTGCCCGAGTTGTAAAACGGTGCTGGCGGATGAACAAGTGGTCAAGAAGAAGATAGAAGCTGGAAACTTGAAGATAGAAGCTCGAAATGAAGGTGGAGGCTCGAAGCTGGGACGATCAAGCTTCAAGCATCAAGCTTCGTCTCAACCTTCAACCTTCAACCTTCAACCTTCAGATAAAGAAATCAATGTCTGTGAACGCTGTGGGACTGAGGTGACGACTAAAAACTTATCCCAGTGGTTTTTCCGCATTGCTTCAGGAGTCCGACCCAACAGTGTTCGCTATCCTGATGCATTACTTAATAATTTGAATAATATTGATTGGGTGGAGAAAGTGAAAGTTGGGCAAAGAAATTGGATTGGGAGAAAAGAAGGAATAAACATCAAATATAAAGTTAAAAGTAAGAAGAAAGAGATTTATATTGAATGTTTTACAACCCGGCCAGATACAAATTTTGGCGCGACGTTTATCGTTATTGGTCCGGAGCATTGGTTGGTGGAGAAAATTATTAGAGGAGAAATTATTTCAATTGCTGCTGAAACAGATTTTTCAGCTAAGCCTCAGAATGACAAGAAAAAAATAAATGCAATTAAAGACTACGTTGCTCAAACCAAGAAAAAGACGAAAGAAGAACGAACGGTCGAAGGAGCAAAAAAAACTGGCGTTTTCACTGGTTTGTACGCGATTAATGATTTAAATGGCAAAGAGCTGCCCGTTTACATCTCTGATTTTGTCTTGGGGGAGGTAGGTACTGGTGCGGTCATTGGAGTTCCCGGGCATGATAAACGAGACTTCCAATTTGCAAAAACCTTCAATCTTCCAATTATTCGCGTGGTCGTAGGTTCAGATACAGACGTTTCACAAATTACACGAGAAGAACAAGTTCAGGAAGAAGCAGGTACAATGATTAATTCTGATTTTTTAAATGGTTTAGATATTCATGAGGCAACAAAAAAGATGATGGCTTACCTTGAGGAAAAAGGTTGGGGCAAGCGAGTTGTGCACTATCATCTCCGCGACTGGTTAATATCGCGACAAAGATATTGGGGAACGCCAATCCCGATGGTTTATTGTAAACGATGTGCTGACAAAGGTGTCTCTTGGTTTAATAGTTCAGAAGAAGCACTACAAGAGGGGAAGTGGGACGTGGGAAGTGGGACGTGGGAAGTGGGACGTGGGAATATTGAAGTGGGAAATAAGAAAAACTTGAAAGGCGGAAAGACCAAGTCCAATCCCACTTCAAATCATCAAAACATCTCACTTCCAAATCAAGCTTCTCACTTCCAACATCTCACTTCCATGGTTGGGTGGTTTCCGGTACCGGAAGAAGATCTTCCGGTGTTGTTGCCCGATGTCAAAGACTGGCGTCCAACCGGAACAGGCAGGGGGCCGCTGGTCGGTGTGCCTGAATTTGTTAAAACCACCTGCCCCAATTGCGGGGGAGAAGCTGATAGGGAGACAGATGTATGTGATACATTTCTTGATAGTTCGTGGTACTTTCTCAGATACCCATCAATTAACGACGGGTCCTGCCGCTCGCCAGCCCCACGCTTTACCCACTCGCTAACAAGCGGGGGTCCCTTCGTGGGGCGCCCCGGCTCGCGTCACCCGTCTATTCCTTGGAATCCGGAAATCACAAAAAAATGGCTTCCGGTTGACTCTTATATCGGCGGCGCAGAACACACCGTCCTGCATCTCCTGTACGCTCGCTGGATTTGGATGGTATTGTACGATCTTGGTTATTTTAATCCTTCGACAAGCTCAGGACAAGTTAGCTTCCGTAAGTTAAATTCTCCGCAGCTTGCTGCGAAAGAGTGTCCAGAGCTTGCTCTGGGGTTCATACCTTTGATTTTTTCCGCCAAAGGCCAACCATCTTCTGGCTGGGATGAACCGTTTCCGTTTTTTTATGCCAATGGCCTGATTATCAAAGAAGGCGCCAAAATGAGTAAATCAAAAGGCAATGTCATAAATCCTGACGACTACATAACAGCATACGGAGCTGACAGTCTGCGCATGTACCTGCGTTTTATCGGTCCGTTTGACCGGGGAGGAGATTTTAGCGACAGCGGCATGGAAGGAATGTACCGCTTTGTAAATCGGGTTTGGAGATTGGTTATTGAGTGGATGTTAGAAGTGGGAAATTGGAAGTTAGATAGAGAAGTTAGAAGTGAGAAGTTAGAAAGAGTAATGCATAAAAGCATTAAAGAGGTTACTGAAGACATGGATAAGCTTAGGTTTAATACTGCCCTGGCCCATATTATGGTTTATGTCAATGAGATATCTACAGTCATCCAATCGGGGTCAAAAATCAATAGTCAAGTCATAAAAACCCTGCTTTTGCTTTTGGCCCCGTTTATGCCGTTTATGACAGAAGAGCTATGGCAGCGAATTAGAAATGGGACGTGGGAGGTGGGACGTGGGAATATTGAAGTGGGAAATAAGAAAAACTTGAAAGGCGGAAAGACCAAGTCCAATCCCACTTCAAATCATCAAAACATCTCACTTCCAAATCAAGCTTCTCACTTCTCACTTCTCACTTCTAATTTCTCACCTCAAGATAGCATTCATTTCCAGCCCTGGCCCAGGTTCGATCCTGCCTTACTTCAAAAAGACACGTTAGAGATTGTAGTCCAGGTTAACGGGAAATTCAGAGACACGATAGAAGTTAAAAGTCATCCATTCGACAAGCTCAGGACAAGAAAGTTAAAAGTCAAAAGTGAAATAGAAGAGATCGCTAAACAATCTGAAAAGGTCAGGAAATACCTGGAGGGAAAAGTGATTAAAAAAACCATCTTCGTCCCCGGAAGGCTGATAAATTTTGTAGTATAGTTGACTTAATGCCTATTTTTCTGGCTATTTGCGGTTTGATTTTGATTATTGCCTCAATTTACAGTTTTCTGCCTGCTGATTCTCCCGAGGTTGAAATCATTGAAGCTCCTTATCCCAAACACGAACTTATCACAAAGCCTGCCGTTAAAACAATCAAAATTAATCTCAATACTGCTACCCGGATCGAGCTTGATAGCCTACCCGGAATCGGAGAAGTAAGTGTCGCCAAGATCATTCAGGGACGACCCTATAAGAGGGTAGCCGAGTTAGTCGAGCGAAAAATCATCAACCAGTCGGTTTTTGAAAAAATTAAAGT
>CAZUUL010000060.1:0-6027 GCA_964623155.1 uncultured Gammaproteobacteria bacterium | reverse complement strand
GGGTAATTTATCCGTTTCTCGATTACTGCATCGGCGTTATCATGGCTACTTCGGCTTTGCCTTTTGCCGCGATAACTTTTAACCCGTGAAAAAAACGCTTATTTTTGTTACAGTCTTCGCCGCTTTTGCTTTAATTTTTAACCTTATCCGTTATTGGCCGGATGGTAAGTTGCATCTGACTTTTTGTGATGTAGGCCAAGGCGATGCCATCTACATCCGTTTTGCCAGCGGTCAGGACATGTTGATAGATGGAGGCCCGGACAACAAAGTCCTTGCCTGTTTAAGCCAGGCCATGCCTTTTTACGACCGGACGATTGATGTTGTGCTTCTGACTCATCCTCAATCCGACCACTTAAATGGTTTAATTCCTGTTATAGAGCGATATAGTTTGAAATATTTTGTGGCGCCGCCGGTAGGGAACACCACGCTTTCTTACCGCCGCTTGATTGATGTTGTTGCCAGTCGCAGCATAGCTGTTAAAAATCTCTACAGCGGAAGCGAAATGCGTTTTGGCCAGGCTAAAGTAAAAGTCGTCTGGCCAGATGGCCAGTGGGTGGCGGAGAAAACGAAAAATCAAAAATGTAGCATTAAAAATCATTTGCCAAATTCTCTATGTATTGCCGATGCGGCCGGGGAGCAGGCGGTGCAAGAAGCTCGAGGAGCAGTCTTGGGCGCGGAAACGAGTGAAGACCTGAATCATTTTTCCATAATTACCCACCTTGCCTACGGCGATTTTGACGCTCTTTTTAGCGGCGACAGCGATATTGCGGTTCAAAAAAATATTCTTGAAAGAGGTTTAGCCCTGGCTTCCAGCAATAACCCAATTGAGGTTTTGAAAGTACCGCATCACGGGAGCAAAACCGGCTTGTTTGCACAGTTTTTAGACTCTTTGGGGGCAAAACTGGCAGTGATTTCAGTAGGCGCAAACAACCGCTACGGCCATCCAGCGGCAGAAATTTTAGACCTTTTTAAAGACCGGCATATTGATTTGCTGCGAACTGACATTGACGGAACAATTGAAGTCACATCAGATGGCAAATCGTGGAGTGTTAGGGTCAAGTAGGGTCTCATGACCCTTCTGACCCTTTATGTTATGCTAAAGACAAATGCGTTCAAGTTTGCAGCCTGAGCCCCATAAAGGCGTATTCACATTGGCTGATGTTATTTTAGGAGGCCAGGATGGCTTGGTAAATGTCCTGGGAGTACTTTTGGGAGTTGCTGCTGCCAGCGGTGACCAAAGGCTGGTGATTGCTGCAGGTTTGGCCGCGACTTTTGCTGAAAGCATCAGCATGGGAGCAGTGGCTTATACTTCGACCCTGGCCGAGGCTGATTATTACGATTCAGAGCGCGAGCGCGAACTCTGGGAAATTGAACATCTGCCCGAGAAAGAAAAAGACGAAGTCCGCTTAATTTATCAAAAAAAAGGTTTTAAAGGTCCAATTCTTGACCAAATCGTAGCCACGATTACGGGCGATAAAAAGGTCTGGTTGTATACAATGATGAATGACGAGTTGCATCTCCAGCCGATTGATGCAAAGGGAGCTTTGCATTCTGGCGTCATAGTTGGATTATCAGCGGTCGTGGGTTCGCTTATTCCGCTTAGCCCATTTTTTGTTTTTGATGTTAGAACAGGAATTGGAATAGCCCTTTTGCTTTCTGCAATGGTATTGTTTGGCGTTGGCGCCTGGAAAGCCAGGGTGACCGTCGGCAAATGGTATAAGAGCGGTTTACAGATGATGGTTATTGGTATTGTTTCAGCCCTGGCTGGTTATGTTATCGGACTCATTTTTAAAGCTCCGGCTATTCCTTAGTAAGTCGGTACAGTGGGCGGTGAAGTCGGGGACAGGGCAAAAGGATCAGGGGTAGGTTGTACAGCTTGAGGGGCATAGCTTTGGTCTTTGATAGTTACTACTTCAACCGGCCAAAGCAAGACTTTTTCTCCAAGCCAGTGTTCTTTTCCATCATAGACTGCAGCTACATTATAGTAATAGCCGACTCTGTTTTTAAGATAATTAATAGTCAGGCTGGTGCCGTTTGCAGGAATATTGGGGACAGAATGAGTGTAATTTTTTTCGCCTGCCTCACGGTAATAAACATTGTAGTGCTCGGCTTTAGCCTGCCAGCCCCATTTAGCTGTGGCCCAGGATGATCCGGCAACAGCGAAGAGCGGTTTATTCATCGCTTCCGGCATCGATGTTCTGCCTGTTGCTGGGTGGGCTGTGGTTGAGCCGGCCCGGAATTTTTTCTCGCCTGACCACCAAAATTCTTTACCCAAGGCATCGACCGCGGTTAAGTTATAGACATAGGTTACACCTGATTTAAGATAATTAATAGTATAGTTAGTGGCGTCGCTGCCTATACCTCGCGCTGCATGGCTGTAAGTCTTCTCTTGGGCTTCTCTATAATAAATGCGATATTTAACCGCCCCAGCTGCCGGCTGCCACCAAATTGTAGCTTGTCCCCACCCGGCTGGATCGGCTGCTTGAACTTGGGTAGTTTGACTTCCCAATATCATGAAGAAAAGAAGAAAGATGAATATATAAAAAAGCTTAGGCAGTTTTGCCATAATGTCAGCATACGAGAAGATTTAACGCACTGTCAACTGGGAGAATATATAATATAAAACATCAAATGATATCAAATATTTAGGGTCAGACCTTGAATTCTTTAAGGTCTGACCCTTTTCTTCATTTACTTCTTGGCAGAAGTGCTTGAGTTTGCTAGACTTAAAGCCATGGTTAATCCTGTGCTAAATCAGATTAACAAATCCCTTAGCCAAGCAGTAGAAAAAGAATATGGCGCTCTTGCTGGTTCTGTTAGTATTCATTTTGAACACCCTGCTGCGGAGTCATATGGAGACTATGCTACTAATATAGCTTTGGTCATTGCTAAAAAACTGCAACAAAATCCTAAGATAGTTGCAGAAAAACTATCGGCTATTCTCTTGGAAAAATACTCTCACCAATTTGCTTCCATAGAGGTTGCCGGCCCGGGGTTTATCAATTTTCGGCTGTCAGAGCAGCAACTTGTGGCTACAATTGCTGAAATCTATTCCCAAAAGAGTAAATACGGTCAATCTTCTTTGTTTTCCGGGAAAAAATTTCTTATTGAACATACCTCGCCGAACACGATTAAAACCTTGCATGTAGGTCATGTCCGCAACAATGTGCTCGGCATGGCTGTTAAGCGAATATTGGAGTTTGCTGGTGTACAGGTATTTTTGGATGCTATCAATAATGATCGCGGAATTCATGTTATGAAAGCTAATTGGGCATACCTCCAGTATGGTCGCAAAGATCAATCCATAACTTTACAAGCACCCAAGGTTAGTTGGGTTGACTTACTAGATGAGTGGTACAGGTTAGAACACCAGGGAGGCCGAGTCGATTCTGCATCATGGCGAAAACCATCCCCAGGAGAAAAACCAGACTTATTCGTAGACCAGTTTTATACTCTTGGTATCCAAGCAGAAGAAAAATATCCCCAGGCTAAAGAGGCGATGCGGGAAATGCTTCGAGCCTGGGAGAATAAAGATGAAAAAGTACGCTTACTGTGGTGGAAACTGCGTAACTGGACTTTTTCAGGGTTCCGAAGTACTTACAAAAGACTTGGTAGTCATCATGACAAACAATGGTTTGAAAACGACTTCTATGAACATGGAAGAGAAACTATACTTGAAGGATTAAAAAAGGGCGTCTTTCAAAAGCTTCCTGACGGTGCAGTGCTGTCAAACCTGGAATCCTATCAACTCCCAAATACAATAATCTTGCGTTCTGATGGTACGACGATGTATCACACGCAGGACCTTTATCTTGTGCAGCTAAAGCGCCAGGAATTCGCGGCAGATCTTTACATCTGGGATATAGGGCCAGAGCAGTCATTATACTTGAGGCAGCTCTTTGCGATGTGTGAGCAGATGGGAATTGGTAAAAGAGACCATTATTTTCATCTCTCCTACGGTTTTATCTACTTAAAAGGGGAAGGCAAGATGTCCTCACGTAAGGGTAATGTGGTATCAGCTGATTGGTTAATGGATGAAGTAGTAAAGAAAGTTAAAAAGATTATTAAGCAAACAGGAGACGGCCGTGATCTTACCCAAGCGCAAGTGGATGAAGTTGCAGAGAATATAGCCATAGGAGCAATAAAATATGCTATGCTCAAAGTTTCTCGAGAGAGTGATATCTCTTTTGATATCGATGAAAGCATTTCACTTGAAGGTGATAGTGGGCCGTATCTCCAATATACGTATGCTAGATGTCATTCTGTTTTAGCTAATGCTAAAAGTAAAATTCGAAATTCGTCCGCCAGCTGGCGGATCGAAATTCGAAATTTCAATCCACAAGAACTAGCAATTTTACGTTGGTTGTATCGTTTTCCTGAAGTTGTCCAAGAGGCAGCAAAAAACTATGCGCCCAACCTGATTTGTTCTTTCTTGTACGAACTTGCCAAGCGTTATAATCGCTTTTACCAAGAGCATTCCATTCTTAAAGCAGAAACAAGCAAACAGGAATTCCGCTTACTTTTGACCTCTGCAACTTCACAAGTTATCAAAAATGGCCTTCATCTGATGGGAATAAAAACTCCAGAAAAGATGTAGGCTGCTTATTTGACATTTACTATGTATCTTTTTCGTGACTTAGTCATCCTTTTAAGCCTGATTGCCTTTGGTGTGGCCATCGGCTGGTTTGGCAAAGACTTTCTCCAGCAAAAGGGAATTTTGACTCCTGTCACTAACAAACTCGAGCAAATTCTTGACCCGACTTTGTTTCCCAAGATGCGCGAGCTTGAGCTGGCCCAGTTTCCCGGCGGCAAGTCGATTGCAGTTGGTATAGCTAACGAACCCGAGAACCTTAATGACAAATCAAAACTCCAAATCCTGTCAGCTTCTGCCATCAATATTGTTGAACAAATACAAAAGGAAGATCAAAATGGGTCAAAAGAGTACCGTTTGGTCGGCGTGCGACTCATGGGAGAACTTAAAAATATCGGCAGCGAAAGCATCAAGGCTTATACCGGAGCAGTGACTTTTTTTGATAAAAAAGACTCGCTGCTTGTGAGCAAAAAAGCCTATCCCAACCCTGATTCAACCTTCTTACCATTGTTGGCAAATGAAACCGGCGCCTTTGATCTGATTGTCCGCGACCCGCCCAAAGACATGGAAAAGATTGAAGTCAGGATAAAGGCGGCAGCGCCAGAGCAGGAGGTGCCTTGGGTCAGTTTAAAAGTCAAAGACAAAAGCCTCACTAGTCATACGGTCGGTTCTGAATCGGCAAAACTCTACTACTATCAATTTAGCGGTACACTTTTGAATCAAAACCAGGAAACAGTTGAAGGACCGACAGTTTTAGTTTGGGTGAAAAACAGCGAAGGAAAAGTGGTGGCTATGCAATCGCAAAAATACCCGGATGATTTAGTTTCGGCCAGCAAGGATTTTCCCGTGTCCTTCCTTATCCAGGCCAATAGTTTAGTTACCAATCCAGTGTTTGAAGTCCGGACATTTGCCAAAAAGTATGAGAAATAGATTCTGTTTAAGCCAGTTACGGACTTTCCTGTCATTCCGAACTTGCCCCGATTAAATCGGGATGAATTCAGGATGAGGGGTTTTTGAGTAAGACTTGTAAAACAGTTATAAAGATGATGTCAATAATTGCCGTTTTTACCAATCCAACACTTACACTCGATACTGCTTCAATGATAATTCTGACAATATTATCCGGGAGACTCAGGTAAATTCTAACTCCACTGGCATATAAAGGTAAAATTATGACTAAACCTAACAAAAACACAACAACTGCATCATGCATATCTGATCTGCTGGTGAACAGGGTGTTGCCGACCTCAAAAAGAAAAAGCCAGTAAAAGGCGCTAACCCATGATGATTTATCCAACCACCCAGCGCCAGCAACCAGAGTCAAGCCCACTATTACCGGCGCCAAACCGATAACAGTTCCCCGAAAGGGATCAGATTTTTCCACCATAACACTTCCGGCTCGGATATTTCCCCCTTCATCAAGATTGGGCAGGAGC
>CAZUUL010000059.1:5685-6096 GCA_964623155.1 uncultured Gammaproteobacteria bacterium | reverse complement strand
GCGGCTTACAGAGCCGTAGAAGGGGTAGAGACAGGCCGAACACAAAACATACTTTCTGTAGGGAAACATAGGGTTATCTTTATTTTTCATCTTTAAATAGCTTGGTACTTTACCTTTGATTATAACGATACTACCACCCTCTTTTTCTACAATAGTCAACTTCCCTTTATTGGCTTTATTCCAAAGATCAATTGAAACCAATCCAGCAAACTTTTCCTTTATCGGCTTCCCATCTGTCCATTTTTCCGTATTTATTCCAGCATAGATGGGATTTTTAATAAATCTTTGCAGTTGCTTCACTGTAAGGGGTTTTTCACCAGCAAATCCGATTATTTTAGTAGGATCACTCGGATCATGCTTTTTGGTCTTCCGGCTCTTATAGCCCATTAAGTTAATTTCTTGTACGATCTC
>CAZUUL010000059.1:0-5675 GCA_964623155.1 uncultured Gammaproteobacteria bacterium | reverse complement strand
GCTGCCCTTAACTCAAACATTCTAATAGACCAGGGTGCTTCAATAGGGTTAAGAGCAAGAATGGTTCGTTTCCCGTGTTCAGTGTCTACTTTTACGTTTTGATATCCAGGGGGAGCAGACCTGACTCGGTAACCCATGCGAACGTAGTTTATCTCTGCACCGATTAATCGGGTTAAAATATCTCTTACTTCTGATTTTGAGCGTTCAGCTTCAAGGATTTCGGTTATATATGAAGGAGAATAGGTTGACCAGTCGTATTCGATACCTAAATGGCCTAATGTATTTGTTTCTTGGGTACTAATAACACCGTAACAATCAATAAGCGTAATTCCATATCGGGTAAGTTGGGATTTTAATAGTCCATAGGTTGTTGATCCAGCACGGGTAAACCTGTCAACACTTTTGATGAAGAAGTATTTGATATGTTTATGTTCTTTGCAATATTCAATTGCTTCCTGTATTGGTTGGGATTCAAATTCTCTACTTGCTGACTGGACAAATTCAAAGACTTTGACTATTTTAATGTTACAGGCAAGTATTGAACTAAGTTGTTTGGCACGTTGATGAATCTGCTCGAGTTGATCTTCGAGAGAATCCCCGACAAGGCCTTGCTTTGAGGACGAAACCCTATCTGCGGCAACCGCATAGACAGTAGTGATCATACTTTTACCATACCCCTTTCTGTTGATGGTTGCAACAGGGATTTTTTCCGATCATAAAGTATTTTTTCCAAAACTCGATCAAGGAAGAATTCGGCCAATACATCTAACCGCTTATCTAACTCCGTATCTGCTGCCCTCTCCACACCCTCTTCAAATCTTACTGCCTGAATGTTATCCATAATCTTTAATCTCTTTATTGCATTTGATGTACTAAACGCTCCTACCCCCTTAAGCCAAATTTTCAATCAGTTCCTGTATCTCCGCTTGATTGGTTGCCTCTTCTTTGATTTTTTCTTCAAAATGGACATAACCAAGAAGAGTGCTTAATGGGTTCTCTATTTCGATCAATGATGCTCTCATAAGCAATGAGTCTCTGCTCTCTGGCTTGGCATAGAATATTGGCCAAACTCTTGTACGATCTCATTGAATTCTCAATGAATTGCTCTCCGACAAAACGATAATAAATCTGCCTTACCGTAAGAGGCATATCATACTGGGATATGATTTCATTGATTTTTTTAATAGTTGCGAGCGTTTTTGGTCTAAAGATTTTGTCTTTAATGCCAAAGTGACCTCTGTCATCTTGAACTCGTTTCATACTATTGATATAGGAGTATCCTTTTGGATAAACTAGCCATGATTAACCTCAATTGGTTCAGTTGGTGTACTTGGTGAAGGTAGTGTAGGTGGTACTCGTGGCGATGTGTCGTCTTGTTGGTCCTGTTCTATCTCGCTGAGGCTATATCGACTAAATAAGTCTTTTACTTTAGCTGGAGATATTCTGTAGGGAATACCCTCCTTTTGCCGTTTTCCTGCGTTGAATCCAAATTTTCGCAGTATTGATCCGATTGTTCTATTATCAATCTTCTCATAATAAGAAACGTTATCATCTTCTTCCAAAAGTGATTTGAAGACTTTTTTAACACCTTTAATCAAATACAAATCGTCAACAGTGACTATTCTTTTAAGTGATCGAAGGATCATTTCTTCAGGATAGGTAAGAGCATCTTGCTCATCCTGATAGTCTTCAGCCAGAATTTTGATCTGGCTAAAGATATCCGTATTACCAGCCAGACCATCGAGGTACATAGCAATAGCAAGGATTGGTTTCCATTTCTCCAGGTCGCGGCAATTAAGAAAACTAAAGTCGGTCTCCAGGTAGATTTTCTCTACATGCACTGCCGCGTTGAACAGGAAGCGGTAAAGCCGATTGCGTAGGGATTGCCAGTCGTATGAGTGTTCCGATATTGTGAGCCTCCCTTTAACAGAAATGGTTTTGAGCATGACAATACTGATGCAACGGGATAGAAGCGTTGGTTCCAAAGGATTAATTGCAGCAATCGCCACAGGAGCAAAGACATGGAACCGTTCAACTTTGTGAGTGTCTTTATTCGTTCTTGTAACTGTGCCTGTAGCTTTGTAGCAGGCGTTAAGGAGCAGCCGAAGGTCAGGATCTGTCTCAAGGCCGGTGAGCTTCTCTCCTTCATCAATACAAACACAAGCCATATTCTGTTCAACGATACGGAAGAGTGCAGAAGGGCTGGTATTCATCGTGGTTTCAGCGTTAAAGCAAAGCATGGAAAGAAAATCAATTACCTTTGACTTCCCACTAATTTTGGTTCCGCTAAGGCTTAAAAAGGAAATGGCATGAAAGATTGGTAGGAGGTAACTTTGCATAATCCATAGGGGAATAAGAAAAAGGTATTTGTCCCGGGTAAACTCAATGAAGTAGTCCGCTGCGGCCTTAATCGCGAGGAACGTGTCATAATCAAATACCCCGGTAGGATTTTGCAATATAGCCTGTCGAGTTACTCCTTCACCAAGTTCACCATGTACACCTGAAGCGAAGTTTATAATATCCTCCATGCCCCAACGCGAAGGTAAAGGAAGGTCGGGAATATTGATCGGGAAGAGTTTTCTTGCTGTTAATGTTTCTTCCTCAAGAGGAAAGCTGTCCTGTTTGGTAACGATGAGTGGTTGATTCCCCAAAATGAATCTCCCTTTTTCGATTATAGGTTTTGCCAAAGGAACAGCGACAAAAGTTTTCTCGGTATTAGTATCGATATGGAGCGCTGGTTTAAAGAAGTACAAACCTTCAGAGTCAAGGATTTTTGTTTTCCTTTCTTCTCTTACTTCCTTTGCAATCTCTTTTTCTAATGCTAATTCTTCAAAGCTCATCTTGCCTCCTTAAGATATTTCTCAACGAGTTTGATTATCGTTTTATTAGCGACTTCCTCTTTAAATTCATGATATTTTTGATAGCGTTTATTGCTAAAGATGAATTCATAGCCATGAAAATCCGCCTTTCCGCAATATTTCTCAATTAGAAAAAGGTAGGAGGTTATTTTTACATTATGTTGTGTCATGTTTTTATATTGAAAACAGTAAATCCTTTAAACTACGTAGTGATTGAAAGAGTTGTCTTGGTTGTATTGAGGGAGCCTTATCTGCCCAATATAAAATATTTAGCTCTTCTGCTAATTCCCTAGGAGAAAACAAGAAGTAAATTTCTTTACCCTTTTTATCAGTACCAGAAAGAGATACTTTTCTGGAAGAGAGCAAAAATGAAGCTAGGTATAAATCACGAGTCGAGTAATATTTTTTCTCCATAATTTTCTTCTCCATTCCTATCCATATAATTTTGTTTTAATCTTTCACCAATCTTCTGAAATATCATCATGAAAGCAGAATTTAGTCTTCTATCATCTGTAGATTGTGATAGGTAAATCACTTTGTATTTATCTTGTTTGTTCATTACTCAAGATTAGAACTTCGATGTATGTATCAGCGAAGTGAAATAATGTGATATCGAGGCTAGTTTTTAGCTTCTAGAAGAGACTAATGTAACATTGAAGCTAATATTGAAATGAATGGGGAGGGAATATTTACGGAGTTTTTATAACTTTGCTTACGCGCTTAGTAAAAACAATATTGTATTTTAAATCTTTCCAGTATTTTCTTATAGTTCTAATACGATTTAATATTTGAGGCAAGTACTGATTCTGCACTTCTGGGTATCGTACTCGAGTTACTTTTCTATTCAGACATTGGGCTAAATAAAAATTATCTACATCTAAATATATCTCCTTTACCAATCTTCTTGCTATTTTCCATGCTTCATCTAGTCTAGAATCTTTTTCTTTTGGTATTGCCTTAATAAGAGTATTACCTATATCCTGTTTAGTATTTTGTATATAAAAATCTTCTCGCATTCGATTTTTTTCTGCTTCTTTTACCTCATCTTCGATTTCTTTTTTTTGCATCTCAATTCCTGCTCTGATTGATTCTCGCTCATTTTTATGTTGTTGACTTCCAATGGTGCCCTGCTTTCGATGTTGATTATCTATACTTTCTAATTGCACAGCAAGAAAATCATCAAGCTGTTTATTCCAATAATCAAGAGAGGGATGTTTAACCATATCAATCTCCATCTAAAATCTGCACAAATTATACTCGAAAAGCTATCGAATAGGAAAACTATCAATTATAGCTCCGGAAGAATTATTGTTGGAAGCGAATAGGGCGTGGGATATTTATTGTCGGTACGAGAATTTTCGGTGATGTTAACGGTTTTGGTGGCTTTGGAGGCTTGGGTGGTTTAGGAGGTTTTGGCTTACGTGGAAGATCCAGTATCTGTAATCCAAAGTAAACCTGTGAGCTTCCATTTTTTAAGTCCAGCCAAGCAATTCCGAGATCCTTATCACGAAAAACAATGGGGGTATTATCGTATGACGATCCCTGTTGAAACGTTATCCGTGTTTCAGGAGTAAGTTTATTACCAGAACTATCAAGAACAGTATGATATATCTCATTGTTATCAGGCTCTTCAGCTGTACGGTTACGATTATCAAACCAGGAAACATAATAATTACTACCATTCCAGGAGATTCTTGGTGATCCTGAGAAACCAGTCGTATTAACTATGATATCTGAGACAAGAGTGTTACCGTCTGTATCCATCTTTGCAAAATAGCTTGTCCCAACGTTATAAACCAAAGCGTAATTCTGACCATCCCAAACAGCAGAGTATAAATTACTGTTTGTAGAGTCCTTCTTTAGTTTCATATCTCCTAAAATCTTCTCTCCATTCTTATTCACTTTTGCCATGTAAATGTTTGGTTTATTTTCCCAACAATGTTCTGTTTCTCGACTATCCTGCCAAAATATGGCATAGTTTTCCCCATCCCAAACAATCAGTGGTTTGTAATCCTGCCATGTGTTGCTGAAGGCATCTGGAATAGGTATTTCCTCTCCAATCTTTTGACCTTCTCTGTTAACACGGACAAAGAATGCTCGTCCACGAGTTCCAGATCGTTCGCACGATGGAGCATCACGAACATCCCACCAGACTACTCCATATTCTTCACCATTCCAAACAGTTGAAATGTGAATAGCATAGCCTCTGGTAGACGTTACAGTTGGTGTATCATCTGTAAGCTTTTTACCCTGTTCAGAGATACGGGTAAAATAAATAGCACTTTTGTTGTAGCTCCAAAATAAGGCATAATCATTACCATTCCATACCAATGCTGGTGTAAGGTTATGGACACTTGTAGTTGTAACCCGTAGCTCTTTACCAATCCTTTGTCCTGAATTGTTGATTGCTGCAAAGTACAGCTCTGAATTGCCGTGTCGGTCATCAACCCACACTACACCATAACCATTCTTGCCTGCTGCTAGTTGTGGGTAAGAAGGTATTGCACCATTTGAGGATAACTGTTGTATACTCCATTTAGTCTCAGCTAAAGATGAAGGAACTAGAAGTAAGAATAAAAAGACGAATAAACAACTAGAAGTCAATATCAATCTCAATATTTTGTTTAATGTCATTTTAATTGATTAGTTCTTTTAATTAAGTCACCAGTAAATGCATCCACTCTATAATTTCCTAATGTTACCTCATCACCATTCGACTCGTAGACACGAATAAACCAAAAGCTCTCGATTTCTGATGGTGGTTTAAAGTTGTCCCCTTTGTCAAGACCATTTTTCGGTCAAACTAAGATGATATTT
>CAZUUL010000058.1:4259-6139 GCA_964623155.1 uncultured Gammaproteobacteria bacterium | reverse complement strand
TTCTGCATTGCCGCGAAGCCATGGATGACATGATACCGTACCTTATTCAATCGTTTAAACGATTGAACAGTACCTTCCAAGGAGTTTTTCATTGCTTTAGCGGTGACGATGATAAGCTTAGAAAAGTTCTGGATATGGGCTTTTATGTCGGTTTTGACGGCAATATTTCCTATCCTGAAAACGAATTGTTAAGACAAATGGTAAAAGCCACACCTATCAACCGCCTGTTGCTTGAAACCGATGCACCCTATCTGACTCCCGAACCCTATAGGGGACAACCATCCGAACCAGCTTACATTCCGCTAATTGCCAAAGAAGTCGCAAGCATCAAAAATACAGATTTAAAAAACATAGAGCAACAGACAACTGCAAATGCTTTAGCCCTTTTTTCCCTCAGCCCATAGGAGAATAGTTTTAAAAATGATACAATACTTTCCTGGGTTGTTCCTATGCGACGAATCTTTGAACGTTATCCGGATAAAAGCCGGCGCGTGCTTGAAATCCTGATTCCCCTGACTTCCTGGGCAATTATTACCATGCCTTTCTGGCTATCATTTTGGCATCCCGCCCTTGTATCATATTTTGTCATTGCCTTTATTATTTATTGGTTTTATAAATCGGCAACTCTGGCAGTTCATGCCATCCGGGCGTATTTCACTATAAAAGCGCAAATGCAGGTTGACTGGATGGGAAAAGTCAAACAGCTGCCTGACTGGAAAAAGGTCCACCACGTAGTCATTATTCCTGAGTATAAAGAGCCATACCATGTTTTGCGGGAGACAATCCTTAATCTTACAAAGCAAGATTATCCCAATCAAGCCATTACACTTGTTTTAGCAACCGAGGCGCGCGACCAGACGGCACGCGAGGTAGTGGAAAAACTAAAAAAGGAATTCGCCTCCTCCTTTGGCAATTTTTTTGTAACCCGTCACACGCTTAAATACGAAGAAGTCGCAGGTAAGTCATCCAATATGGCTTACGCCGGTCGGGTAATTGAAGAGCGTTTACGGGCAAAGAAGATAGACCTTGCCTACACAACAGTTACTTCCTGCGATGCCGACGCTATTCTACATCCCAAGTATTTTTCCTATTTGACCTTTACTTTTCTGAGCGAACCTGATCGTGAGTATCATTTTTACCAGGCAGCCATACTTTTTTATTCCAATATCTGGAATGTACCTCTTCCGGGGAGAGTGCTTAATACCATCGGAAGCATTTATAACCTCTCCCTTCTGCGCCAGGAAGCCCGGCTTATTAACTTTTCGACCTATTCACTGTGTTTTAAAACCGTGGCTGAAGTTGGCTTTTGGGGGAAAGACGTAATCCCTGAAGACTACCATCTGTTTTTTAAAGTCTATTTTGCCAAAGGCGAGCGGGTTCGGGTTAACGCAATTTTTCTACCCATCTCGGTCCAGGCGGCACTTTCGACCGGTTTTTGGCGTACCATGATCAATCAGTACGAGCAATACAAACGCTGGGCCTGGGGCATCTCTGACGTTCCTTTTGTAGTAAAAAATTATTTTATTCACAGTGAAATTCCCTTTATTGACCGTACTATGAGGCTTCTTACCCTACTTGAAAATCATGTATCCTGGCCAATTCACTGGTTCATTTTAACTCTTGGCTCAACCATTCCGCCGCTTATCAACCCGACGTTTGCCCGCACGGCTCTGGGT
This sequence comes from uncultured Gammaproteobacteria bacterium, assembly GCA_964623155.1. Classification (GTDB taxonomy): domain Bacteria; phylum Patescibacteriota; class Microgenomatia; order CAZUUL01; family CAZUUL01; genus CAZUUL01. The sequence goes on along the minus strand of CAZUUL010000058.1, from coordinate 4,463 downwards.
TACAATCTGCCGCGAATATCTTCAACCATTCTTACTGCCGCCTGGGTGTTTTTACTTGTTATTATTATCCTGGATCTCAAAGTAAAACCCAAGCGGCCCGCGACTTACCCCCGCTGGAAATTACCGATTTTGTATTTACAGTGGTTATCGTTGCCGGTTGTGTCTTTTTTTCTTTCAGCCCTCCCCGGGCTTGATGCTCATACC
>CAZUUL010000058.1:0-4249 GCA_964623155.1 uncultured Gammaproteobacteria bacterium | reverse complement strand
GAATATCGCGTGACGGAAAAGATCTGAACGTATGATTGAATTCTTATTGCAAAATACGCCGCTTGCTTTTTTGACCCAGTCGCTTTGGCGGGATGAAACATTTTCGATAGCCGTGGCCCGGCATACCATACCCGAGATAATTTCTTTAACCGCGCGCGACTACAACACGCCGCTGTATTACATTTTGTTGCACGCGTGGGTGATGGTTTTTGGTCTGTCAGAATGGGCTATTCGTTTACTCTCGCTTTTGCCGCATCTATTGTTAACTTACGTTGTCTATGGTTTTAGCCAGCAATTCAGCGATAAATCAACGGCAAAGCGCATTGCCTGGGCAATACTTTTAAACCCGATGTTGTTGATCTATGCTTTTGAGGCGCGGGGATATAGCTGGTTTGCCTTTTTCTCTGCCCTATCGATGTTTACCTTGTATAAACGCCAGTGGTTGCCGTATGTTGTAATTTCGGTGCTTGCTTTTTATACCCACATGTATTTTCTTGTGCTGTTGGCCGCTCAAATTTTTTTTGCTGTTACGGCAAGCAGTATTGATAAGCGCATCCGGCCCATGTTGTCTTTTCCATTCCTTGTTTCATGTTTTGCTATTATCTTGGGGTGTCTACCATGGATGCCTACGCTTGTTAGTCAATGGGAAAATACCAAGGTGACATGGATTAACCCACCCGGCGTAAACCTGATTTTATCGGTTTTGGGTAATTTGTTTAGCTCATACGAAGGTACGCCCAGGGATTGGTGGCCGTACACGGCATTGCTTTCATTGTTGCTAGTTGGCCTGTTTGTACTTGCCTTTAAACAAAAAAAGCTTGTCAGTTATTTTTTTCTGACCTGGATTTTTGTGCCGCTGGTTCCGGTTCTTGGTTGGTCGTTTTTTAAGCCGCTTTATATCAACCGCTATTTTATTTTTACCACAGTGGCAATTAGCGCACTGGCAGTGTTGGGGATACATACGCTTAAGAATCTGCGGATACGTCGCTGGCTGTGGATATCGTTTGTCACTTTTCTTATAGCTGTCAACTTGCTATCGTTCCGCTACAAAAAAAAATTTGATTCGCGGCAGCTTTTTACAAATATTGCCAACGAAAATAGCGACGATAGCCCGGTATATGTAGATGCACTTTTTTACTTTGACGCGCTTTACTACTACTCCAACAAGAGCAGAATTGTTGTTTACCACGATCCAGGGAGCGATATTCCCTGGTATGTGGGTCGGGCTATGATTCCGCCTTCAAGCACTGCTGATAAACTGCCAGCAGGTAACTATTATTATTTCATCAATGCCCGGGGAGAAGTCTACAAAAATTTAAACCAATAAAGCTTATGTTGCAAAAGACAAACCTGGTTTGGTTTTCTGATGAAGTCGTTAAACGATTTTTTAAACTTTCAATCGTCTTTATCGTTATCCAACTCGCAAGCCTGGGGGTTTTTTTTACTAAACTTTCTCCGGTCGTTCCATTGTTTTATTCGCTTCCCTGGGGTGATGTGCAGCTGGCTCCGGCATATTTTATTTTTATTTTTCCAATACTTAGTATTGCGATTGGTTTAGGCAATAGCCTGATATTGTTTGTTTCTCCCATGAAAGAAGTATTTTTTCAGAGAATGGTGATAGGTTTTTGGCTGCTTACGACAGTGTTGGCGACGATCGGACTGATAAAGATTGTTTTGCTTATTGCATGAAACCGGTTTGTCATTGGATCTTCTCGGCATAGCGGCTGGCAATCCAGCCTGACTCATCGGGTTTGTACTGGATACTGTACCAGCCGCTTTTTTCTTCAAGAAGCGGATAGGTTTCTCCTGGTTTTACGCGTCCGATTTCTTCATCGCTAGTTGACGGACCGTTGCGAACGCGCAAAAAAGAGGTTGGCGTGTTTAATATTTTAACCAAAGGTTTTCCTCCGGGCGTTGGTTTTGTTTTTGCCGGAGTTGGTTCTTGCTCGTGAGTTGTTTGCGCGGAATCAGTGGCGGACTTTTCGTTGCCTATGGCCAGTTGCATTTGCACGACCAGACGATATTCAGGTGTAGTTTTAATTTTAATTGTACGGCCGATGGATCCCGGAGCTGAAACATCCAGAACGTGGTTTCCGCCTTCCACGTTTTTGATTGAGAGCGAGGCGGTGCCGCGATCGATATTGTCAAGTTTGACGCTTGCCCCGTCAGGCGTGGAGTGGATAGTAATTTCCGACAGGCGGTCGGAGATTTTTTCAAGTTGCAATACTTCACCGGCTGAGGTCAACTCTGACTTGCCTAGTTCGCGGTTGACATAAGTTAAAAGATTGTGACCAAGATGAAGTTTGGCTTGCCAGGTAGCGGCTTCTTCGCTAGAACCCTCGGGGATTAGTTTAAGTGTATATTCCCCAGGTTCAAGTTTGTCTTCGTAAGGAGTGCGGCCGATATTTCTGCTGTCTAAAAAGATACTTGCGGTCGGGGTTGAAGTAACTTTGAGTCGGGCTTCACCCGACCCCTTTTGCAGAAGAATGTATCTGCCGCCAAAAAAAAGAGCAAAAATTATAGCCAGGGCAAGAAAAATAAACAGGGTATTTCGGCCCATAGAGTTGCTACTATAGCATAACTGTAGGTTTTTCTCCAAATTTTGTGATGTTGACAAGTTGGCACTCAATATGTTAGAGTGCTAAGTGAAGGGACTACGAAAGCAATATTAAACCTGTCATTCCGAACTTGTCCCGCCTAGTGGCGGGATGAATTCAGGATGACGGTTTTTGTGTAAGTCCTGATTTTAGTAGGAAAGGCCTAAGTAATGTTTGGTGGTGCGGAGGGCAAATTGCATAGCTGAAGTTTTTTGGACATATCTATCTACAGTTCGGGCATTATCCATAAGATGACGCTTCAGGTTAAATTTTAGTGCATATTGAAAGAATCGGAGTCGCTCCCCGCCAGTCAAGTGCTGGAAATGTGCCGTCGTTTTTCCCTGCGTGAGACAAGTTTTCAGGTTGCTGGCCGATTGTCCGGCAAAGTAGGTGACAGCCCGGCCAATAGTAGATAGTTGGTGTGAGTCAGATGCGCCGATTGGGGAAATGGCGAAACGCTTGCTGATAGAGAGCCATTTTGCAGCATCATTTTGGTCAAAGACAATAAAGGAGGAAAGTTCGATGCCAGAAATTGCCCGGGCATTTTTTTTCAACAGCTGAAAAATGCGCTCTGGATGAACATGAAAATGAACAAGGTTGGGGTGGGGTATGACAACCAGTCCACCCTGGATTATGATGTCAATGACGGTTTGGTCGAAGGATTGGTTAGGAGTAACTCGTTTAGACAGATAGAGGCCGATGACGTCGCCGTGTTTGCTGGTAATTTCCTGGCCAATGATTACCTCAAAGCGATAGTTACCATGTCGCACAATACTGGAAGCGAGGAGTGCACCGTCAATTGTGTCGTGGTCGGTGATAGCTATGACAGACAGATTGGTCCGGGTTTGAACGTGGTCCAGGATTTCTTCAATTGAAGCTGCGCCGTCAGAAAATTTGCTGTGGATATGTAAATCAGCTTTGCCGATAGAATGACTATCTTTCATTGGAAGATCAAATTATACCACAACCGCTCTAAAATCTTCTGAACAGAATAAACATTAGAAAGCATCAAAAACACAATGCTCATTACTTATAGAGTTGACTATGAGTTCCTAGAACATCAAATAAAATGATTCCATCAATTTCTCTATAAATAGCCCGCCAATCTCCAGTAATATTAATACTTCGATATCCTCTATACTGTCCAGCGAGTGCATGATTGTTAAGAAGTGGATGAAATGGGTCTTGAATAAAGAGAGTTAATCGTTCTCGGAAATCGATTTTGATACCAAGTGGAGCTTTTCGTAAATATTTGTCAAACCTATTAGAAAAATCAATCTTTGTTTGTTTTCTGTTGTTCATCGATGAGGTGGTCTAAATAATTGATTGCATGGTCAGGATTTTTAAAAGAAATAACTCTGCCTGCTTTTCTATCTTCTTCCGATTCTTTGAGAGCTTGAATGAGATAGGGAGAAGGTTCTTTTTTAACCAAACTCAAATGAACAGTTTTATTTTTTATTAATTGCCGCAAATAGCCATTAATGAGACCACTTAAACTTAATCCCAGTTGGGAAGCAATATGTTGAGCTTGAGCTTTAATTTTGGGTTCAGTTTTGATATTGATGACTGCAGTATGCATAAGTGTAAGCTAAAAAGTGTATACTTAGTATATACCACAATCATAAAGTAATTGTCAAGAAGAATATTTTAAT
>CAZUUL010000057.1:0-6294 GCA_964623155.1 uncultured Gammaproteobacteria bacterium | reverse complement strand
GGCCCCGTCGTCCCGATGCCGACGTTGCCTCCTGTTGTTGCTACCAATCCGACACTGCCACTGGCTCCATGGAGTTGGACTCCACCATTGACATCCAGAAGATATGCAGGAGCTGTTGTTCCTATTCCTACATTCCCACTCCCACCAATCCCAGCCCTTAAGATAATATTCCCGGCTGTTCCTAAATCAAAGCCTGGAGAGAGATCTATTCCTCCCTGGGGAGCTGCAAGGAGTATAGCTGTAGTTGAGTTTCTCCTGTCTGATCGAATATTGATTGGTTGACTACTTCCTGTACTTATCTCAATCCCTCCAGTATCAGCAATCAACTGGATTGCAGTTGCAGAGGCTTGGGTGGTATGCATTCTGATCTGTGTTGAGCCATCAACATCAAAAAACCCAGCAGGCGCGGTAGTTCCAATCCCCACACTGCCATTTAAATAGGTATTGTGGGCAAAAAAACCACCAAACCATTTTCTGGCCGAGGAGTCCTTGGTTGGAGGTCCGCGCAGGGGTTCGTCAGCGAGTAAATGATCGTCTACTGGCAGATCAACTTCAATCATATGGCCAGCTACAAAATTGTGGGTGCCTTCGACTTCGATGTCGTAGACGCGCTCGGGGGAGAGGCGCTTGATTGAGATGATTTCATCCCACATGACATCGGAACCATCTGGATCGTAATCTGATCCCTCCACCGTCCCAGGAGTCATGGCTTCCGCATTCGCTTCAGCCTGCCACCTGGGAGGTGTTTTTACTTCAGATTCCTCCATCTCGGATGAGTCGTTGTCATGCCGGCCACCTCGGAGGAGTCCCCGCTGAGCGGGGCGACCATCCGAGGAGTCCTCTGGCCGGGCACCCTCGAGGTGATTGATGAACACCTCATCTTTCGGCACGGCCACCATCATCCCCGGGGTAAGCTCGGAGACTTTTTTCCATTGGGCTTCGTCATCGCCGATGCGAATTTTTTCGCCTCTGGTAACTTTGTTGATAAAATCTGATAGAGAATTAAGCATTGTTTTTATTTTTTCTCTTGACAGAACTTTTAACTTTTGTTATACTTTTGTCATAATCTCGAGGGGTAGATACGTTCGTAGGGTCTACCCCATTTTTTTGGCCTTTTCGAATATTAAATGCCTTTTAATATCTTGAATATCTGTAAAATCTCCCGCAAACAACTCTTTTAATTCTTTGGCAGTTGATCTCGAGTGGGCAATAAGATGAACATTTTTTTTGGTCTTAAGATATTCTAGCACCCAGTAAAAATCACCATCGCCGGTAAAGACAATTAACCTTTTGTAGTAGGGATAATGCTTCATCATCTCAAAGGTCATCCGTGAGTCAACATCGGCCTTTTTCTTGCCGTCTTTAAATTTTTTCACAGGAACTAAGCGCAAGAGATATCCAAATTCTTGTAATTTTTCATAAAAACGTAATTGTTTTAGATTATCATTATCAACTCCAGCATAATAATAGATTTTTGTACAATGAAAGCGGCTTTTAAGATAAGCAATTAATTTTTGGAAATCAACTGCCCAACCGCTGTTATTGGCGCCATATATAATATTTGTGGCGTCTATAAAAGCAAATGTTACTAGTTTTTTATTTTTCATAAGTTTCATTCTTCTTTTCCCCCATAAATTTTTTCCACGACCGTTGCAGGTGCATGATTTTAACCCTGGTCGTCAATAAATTTTTAATCTGTTCCTCAAAAAAGGCGTGCTCGATATCATTATTATATATATCCCGATACTGTTCAAGAGAGACAATGGTCAGATTGGAGTTAAGCATAGTCTCTTCCAGCTTGTCCAAGGCTTTTTGTGAGTCGGCAAAGCGCAAAGAATGAGCATAGGCGATCAGATATGGAAGGCTTAAAGCCCGATCAATCAATCTGGAGGCGATAGTTTGCCTTTTTTCGGAGACCAGAGAGTTTTGATCTCCGGTTTTCACTGCGGCAAAATCTTCGGTGATTCTTTTAGCGATAACAGCGCTGACGCCTAAAGCCTTCTGGTAAACTTCCAGGTCTTGGAAGGATTTGATTGGACGTTTAGGATAGTATGACATAAATTAAAATTCTAAATTCTAATATCTAAATTCTAAATAAATTCAAATTTCAATTGTTTAAATTTTTGACCTTTCCAAAATAGAACCAAATATCTTTGTCAGTTCAATTCCTTCCTGAATCAAATTTTCTTTTTCCTGTTGCTTTTCTAATAAGGGTTCTGTTAATCTGAGCCATAACCGACTCTCTTTAGCTTCTTTTCGACAAATCTTTATTCTCATAAAGAAATCTTTCCTGCTTAAAGATTCATTGGCTTCAATATAATTGGCTGCTTGTGAACCTGAAGCTCGAATAAGCTGTTTTCCATACTCAATATTGGAGATTGATCTTGGCAATTTCTTTACATAATCCCGGCATCTTTTAGTAAAATTAAATGTCCGTTCTTCAAGATCATAATGTTTTGGATTTTGGTCATTTGATTTTCGAGTTTGTTTAGAGTTTAGGATTTGGGATTTGGAATTTATCATAATTGTGCTGGTCTAACTGATAAAATCTTGTTTTCGTCCTGGTTGATTTTATACAGTCCTTCCATTGTATAGACTTTCCTTCTCCTGTGTGTCTTTTTCGGTTTGTGCAAGACATGAAGGGGATAGAACTCAAAATAGTCTTTTTCGTCAAACCAGGCGCATTTGAATTCGAAAAGTCTTAGTCCAGTCAGCCGAGATAAAGCCATGGCATAGAGGGTGAGCTGTTCAATGGGCCGTTCTTTTTCTGCCTCTGGTTTGTAGTCGAGGATATGAATCTGGCCGTTGCGGATTTGCAGAAGATCAATGTGGCCGGTGATCAATTTCGGCAAGACAACCTCGGAACAATTCTCGGCAGGGACTTTGTCCTCAACGTCGGACAACTTCGGCAGCGGGATGGGGGAAGTTGATCCGTCGGTTTCTTTCTGGTATTCTGAATTTGGTGGAGGGTTAACTCCTGAAGAAGGAGCCAAGTCCGTCAAACTTTGGGTCCCGGCGCGAGTCGGGATGGAGTGCAAGTCTCCAACCCTCCGCCACATTGGATCGCTTGACAAGGAGTTGGATAGTGTGGTAACATAATTAGGTTTGACGGACTTGGGAGATTTTGCATCTCCTAACCCCAAAGAATCACCCGAGAGGGTGGTTTTTTGTTGCGGTTTATAATACATCTGAAAGCCAAGCTGCGTTTGCATGTGCTCCAGGTCGTCGCGCGTGAGGTAGACGGGGACTTCTGTCGCGACCGTGACTGAGTCGCTTGAAATCATAAATTTTTGGAGGGCTTCGTGTCTGCCTTTGCGGTCTTTGACCGATTGCAGGACAAAGGCGCAGAGGCGGGTGGCATAGTTTTGCTTGGCTCTCACAATCATCTGCTTTTTGGAGAAGGTAAGGGGAGCTTCCGAGGCCCTAAGGCTTCCTAATTCCTCCACCTCGGGGGAGTCAGGGCTTTCAGCCTGCCACCCCCGAGGTGTCTTTACGGCTTCCTGAAAGTAGTGGTGTGGACATTCAGTTGGGATCATTTCTAAAAATTCCTTGAGCGGGCCGAAGCGGCGATGTTTAATGTCTTCACGGATAATGAGCTCGCATTTTGCCCGGTGGAAGCGGTAGCGATATAGCTGTTGGTGGACCAACGTGGTATGGAGGATCATATCTTTGGGTGAGCAGAGTTTTATGGCATACTCGCGGTAGCGCGCAAAGCGGCAGAGGTCTTCTGTTTCTTTGAGCCAGTGAGACAGCGTTGAAGGACTTAGGTCAATTGTGTTACTGTGTGTTTGGGAATCTACTATGGCAAGATTTTCTAAAGCCGAGTATCGTGTATTTCGTGATATTGGTGTTAATGCAGGATCGGTATCGTTAGCCTTTTTACTGGCGGCGGTATTTGTTGACAAGAAAGATATAGGAGTGGTAGTATGGAGTGGATTGTTTACAGGAATTTGTTGGGTTTTAAGTTGGTTCTTTGCATGGAGGTTTAAGGCATGATTCAAACTACTATTTTTTCCAACCCCGCTTTTTGGGTCAGCTTCATTATCCTGGCTATGTTTGTAGGTGTGGCAATTTTGGCGCTTCAGGATCGACCCAGACGGTCGAAAAAATCCTCTCCATAACCTATTCTCTCGATTTTGGCTGGCTGATCCCGCTACTCCAGAAAACCCTCCCGAGTTTCCTGCTAAGGTGTGTCGCTTGCTGATAAGCCTACAGGTTTCTTCTAATGAATATCCCAGATTGTAGATACTGATGGCATCAAGCATAACATCTAGAGGGTAGTGTTTGCCCTTTGTTATCCGTGGGGTGAAGGTTTTGCTGCAGCTATGACACTCAAAGAGCTGGACTTTTTCGAGTTTCTTTTGTCTGAATCCTCGCTTGATTACTTCTTTACTCTGGCAATACGGGCATACTAAGTGGTCGAAAGAGCTCTTGGTGATAGGCTCTAGCGATGGGGGTGGGGAGACTACAACCAGCGGAACCTTAGCTGGCCTAAAAATTTTTGTGATTATTGACAAAAATTTATTCATATGATATAAAAATAGCAAATTGGTTGGATGCCCTATTTGACTATACGAGTAGGCCTCAATTTCTCCTCCTTTGTTTTTCATGTGCACTAATTTTAAGAGTAACACATTTACTACTATCTACCAAGGCAATTACGGTTGCTTTAAATGTATCAAACCTCACGATTTAAGAATGTTCTTAACTCACGAGTTTGGGAAATTGTGGCATTCCCTCTTCTATCCGTGAGGTATTTTGTCAACGTTGTCTTGATGACTGTCGTGATGTTCATATTTTCCTACAAGAAGTTGATTTTGGAGTTCAGTGACGGAACCTAGAGACATAGAATAAAACTGAAGTTTTTCTTTGTATGACTGCCTGCTAAAACCTTCAGCAATATTTGATGTTATTGAAATGGCACATCTCCGCATTTGACTTATAAGTCCAAACATTTCTTCTTTTGGAAATAATTTCGTTGTCGAATAGATCATGAGAACTAATTTATGTCCTTCTTTCCAGGCATTTAAATCTGTAAATGATTTTAGTTTCCTTGATTCTTGATTCATAATTCGTGATTCTATTAATTACGATTTTGCATTTTGACTTTTGCCTTTTAACTTGATCTTACTAAATACGGGTGATTTGCTGTCGTCCGAATTATCCTTCCTGACTTTGTCCGTAATTCGTAAATTTCCCGGATTCCCATATCCATGCGGTTATTGATTCTGGCCCATTGTACGTGGCCAGTTTGCTCGTTTAAGGAGAGTACCTCATCTCCTGGCAAGACCTCATCGATGCGACAGTAGAGATGTTCCCACTGCCAATCGTCCCGTGGTATAGTGGAACTTGGTGTGGGCCCGGCTTGGTGCGGAATAGACCTGTCAAGTCTGGTTCCAGGGGTCCGATTCCCCTCGGGTCCACACCCCTTGACAAGATGGTTGTAGTCTGGTACATTGTGATTGCTTGACAGGTCTGTCTCCACACAAGTGGAACCGCCAAAGCTGGTGGACGCGTCAGTGGGGGTATCCTCACTTGCGTAGGCCCTCAAAGAATCCGCTGAAAGGCGGGTTTTTTGTTGGTCCCGATCATCATCGCCGTCGCCACTGATATCGTTATATTTTTTCTTTCTTTTTCTTCTGCGAATCGGCAACAAAGTGTCTCCGGTGAGACAACTGCCTTCAACATGCAATTTTGCTAGGGGTCCTGTCGTCCCGATGCCGACATTGCCGCTCCCCATTATGGTTAAATACTTTGTAGTATTGTTCCAATCGCTAAAGTTGTAGGCTGTTTCAGTTGAAGCTAATGCTGCTCCTGTTGTCCCTGATAACTTTCCTGCTCTAAATTCTATTGCGGCATTCGCAGCCGTTGGTGTGGCACTTCCCATTAAGCCTCTCATAACAATGGCATTTGTATCACCTGAATAACCTAGTATAGCCAAACCTCCAAGAAGGGTACTTACATTAGAAAACTTGCTGAATACATTTGCTGTTGATTCAAGGGTGGTAAATGAATTAGTAAAGTCAGCATCACTTAACTTCACAGAAGGATCAGAACCAGCTGCGGTGTGTACTTGAAGATTTGCCCCCGGACTCGTCGTCCCGATGCCGACGTTGCCTCCTGTTGTTGCTACCAATCCGACACTGCCACTGGCTCCATGGAGTTGGACTCCACCATTGACATCCAGAAGATATGCAGGAGCTGTTGTTCCTATTCCTACATTCCCAGCTCCTCCAATACCTGCTCTAAGGATAATATTCCCAGCAACACCTAAATCAAACCCAGGAGAGATAT
>CAZUUL010000056.1:0-6560 GCA_964623155.1 uncultured Gammaproteobacteria bacterium | reverse complement strand
TACTCACCGCAAATGAATTTGCGTCAGTATATACCCTTCTAATCTGATTATTGCTCATTTATGGTGAGTTTATCGAACCATTATTTTTCGCAAAATCAGTTAAGAATGGTATATCAGCGGCAGCAGGATCTTGGCGAGTCGATCAGGATCATGGTACAGCGGAAACTTCCGGTCAACCAGGTCGCCTTTTTTTACTGTCACCTTGTATCCCTTTAATATTTTATCATCTACATTCACATAGTGATAGTTTAGCCTTTTGGGGATGGGGGGGGCGTGGTTAGTGTTAACCACTACAGTTTGGAATGGAAACAGATCGAGATGGCGGGTTACAGCCGAAACGTAATCCGAGGCTTTGTAATCCGGCGTTTCAAAAGGTTTATTGGCGACATTGACAACAAAAAATTTTTTTGCGCGGCTATGTTTGAGACCCGCAACAATATCTTTTACCAGAAGAACAGGTAAAATTGTGGTGTACAAATCGCCTGGGCCGGCAATGATAAAATCTGCTTCCTGAATTGCCTTTTTGACCGCGGGTGAGGCTTGCACCTGAGACGGCGAAAGGTGGACTTCGGAGAGTTGGCGAACGCCATTGTACCTTCCCCTGTCAATCGTTTCTTCCCCGACAATTTTCTTTCCCTCGATAGTTTTAGCCCAGATGGTGACGTTTTGGCTGGTAACGGGAAGAATTTTTCCGTGGCAGGAAAAAATCCGCATAGCTTCCTCCAGGCCGCGGTCAAAACTGCCGTAAAGCTTAGTCAGGGCAACAAGGATTAAATTTCCCAGTTTTTGCCCGGAGAGCGAGTCGTCCCGTCCCCATCTGTTTCCCTCGAAGCGGTAAGTAAGCAGCTGGCGCAGGCTGGGTTCGGCGTCAGACAGAACGCTGATGCAGTTTATCAGGTCGCCGGGAGGAGGAATGCTGAAAAGCCGGCGCAATCTGCCGCCGCTGCCTCCATCATCAGCCATCGAAGCCACAACCGTGATGTCAGCAAAATACGCCCGCAGTCCCCGCACTAAATTAACAGTTCCTACACCGCCGCCCAGACAGAGAATTTTTTTTCTCTTTCTCTCCATATTTATTAACTCATTGTATCAGACAAAAGCAAGCTATTTTATCAACCAGCCAGCCACTTCAAGATACGGATGCTAAAGGCTAAAAGGAGTGCCGAGACAACAAAATTGAGCATTTTTGAGAGCGCGAAAGCTGGAATGGTAAAAAAGGGCCCCGACGCCCCGGGAAAAGTCCAGGCAGTTACTTTTATTTGCGGAACAATCAGTACCAGAACATACAAAATAACAATGTTAATAATCCAGGAAAAAAAACCGAGGGTTATCATATTTATAGGTAGAAACAGCAATTTAAGGATTGGTTTTACGAAAATGGTAATAAGGGTCAGTATCAACGCAACATATAAAAGGGCTTGCCAACTCCCAGAGACTGTAAAACCAGAATTGATGGTTACTAAAAACCAAAGCGCAAGAAGATGAATAAGGTAGGAGCGAAAAATGTGCCGCATAATTTTCCCCACAAAAACTATACAGTGTCAGGAGAAACAATGTCAACCGTTCCTAAGAGCCTGTTTGAGAAGTCTCTTTCGTGACGAAAGTCTGTCAGGTTTGAGCGAAAACCGCGCATCGTCACGAAGGAGTAACAGAGGAGTTACTTCAAGGAACGATAAACGGTTTGCAGCCAAATCCTGCAGACTTGCAGTAGAATGCGACTTCTCAAACAGGCTCTAAACAGCCAGTGGCGTGCGCAGTTTGCGGTGGTAGGTTAGAGCGAAACGGTGGGCTTCGTCTCGGATACGCGTCAGCAGGTGAAATTCTGGCGTCCCTGGAGCTAAACGCACAATCTTAAAAGAAATTTTTCCTTTGAGGGGAAAAACCAGTTCTTCTAAACGTTTGGCCAAAGCGATAACAAGCAGCGACAGTCGACAATCTTTTATAACACTAAGAGCAATACTCAATTGAGCTTTGCCACCATCGACCATAACTAAATTCGGGTATGACCAATCGCTATGCATGAAGCGCCTTTTTAAAACTTCTTGCATCATGGCCGTGTCACTTCGTGCGGCCTGAGTTTGAATTCGAAACCTTCGATAAAGGTTTTTATCCGCTGCTCCATGTTTAAATGTTACCATTGAACCAGTTCCCCATTTACCAGATGTTGTTGAAATATCAAAACATTCTATATGATTTAGACTGCTGGGCGGGTCAACAACCAGCGCTGATTTTGCGTGAACGTCATGAATAACTTTGACCAGACTTGCCAGTTCCCGCTGGCGCTCATCAGCTGCGAAGGTTGGCATGTCAATGTAGGCACGAATGTCAAAATGCTGTTGAGTGACATAGCGAAGTCGGACAATCTGGTCGCGAATTTTTGCGGCCTGTTTAAATTCATATTTCCTGGCGTGATTTTGCATCTCTTTTTGCAGCTCATAAATAACTTGAAGCGATTTGCCGGCAAGAATTTTTTTGATGCAATTGATGTTTCTCCGATAGCGCTTGCGACCCTGGGCGTGAGAGTTGACTGAGGCATGAATCAGGGCCGATGGACAGGGATCGCATAAACCGATATGGGTATAAAAACAAACTCTTTTGCCAATGCCCTTTTGGCTGCAGAATGGAAAAATATGCCTAAGCTGCATAATTACCTGTCTGACAGTCTTGCTTGAGGGAAACGGGCCAAAATAGATTGCTCCAGCTACATCCTCTTTTCGCACCATGGTAATTTTAGGAAATTCATCCTGTATAGATATTTTTATGTAAAGAGGGTGCTTGTCGTCGCGCCAAATGACATTGTAACGGGGTTTATGGGTTCTAATAAGTTCGGCTTCAAGCACAAGGGCATCAAGTTCAGATAAGGTTTCGATAGTAGCAATCTGGGCGATTGAAGCAACCAGGCTAGCGGTTTTCGGATCGTCTTTTGCCATCCGCGCGTATGCTGCGACCCGCTTTTTAATATTGAGGGCTTTACCGATATAAATTATCTCGCCCCGGGAATTTTTAAACAGGTAAACACCAATTTTTGCCGGTAAGTCGTTGCTTGAAATCATAGCACGGTTTGCAGAAAATGTCCGGTGTATGAAGATTGAACGCGGGAAACGGTATCCGGTGATCCTTGAGCCACGATGCGTCCGCCTGCGTCACCGCCCCCGGGTCCAAGATCGATAATCCAATCCGCGTTTTTAATCAGGTCAAGATTGTGTTCTATGACTATGACCGTATTTCCCCGCCCGACTAGCCGTTTGAGTACATGGATGAGTTTTTCAAGATCGGCAAAATGCAGGCCAGTGGTCGGTTCATCCAGAATATAAAGAGTTTTGCCGGTGGCGCGCTTGGCCAGTTCGGTCGCCAATTTCACCCGCTGCGCCTCGCCACCTGATAAAGTTGGTGCCGGCTGGCCCAATTTAACATAGGCCAGGCCGACTTCGCTTAAGGTTTGCAATTTATCAAAAAGCCCGGGGATGGGTTGAAATAAATCAAGAGCACTGGCTACAGTCATATCAAGAACCTGGGCAATGGTTTGACTTTTAAAGTGGACTTCAAGGGTTTCACGGTTGTAGCGCGTACCAGCGCAGACTTCGCAGTCAACATAAATGTCAGGCAGAAACTGCATTTCAATTTTTATCTGGCCTTCACCCTGGCATACCTCGCACCGGCCGCCTTTGACATTGAATGAAAACCGGCCGGCTCTATAGCCGCGGGAACGGGCTTCCGGCGTTTGCGCGAACAAATCCCGGATGATGGTAAATGCGCCGCTATAAGTAGCTGGATTTGAGCGCGGAGTCTTACCGATCGCTGACTGGTCAATAAGAATGACTTTATCAATCGCTTCCTGACCCAAAAGCAGACGGTATTTGCCGGGTTTTAGACTGTGAAACGGGTTCACATGGCTCATAAGTGCGTGGTAGAGTGTTTCGACGACGAGGGTGGATTTGCCGCTGCCGGATACTCCGGCGACACAGATAAATTTGCTCAAAGGAATAGCAACATCGATATTTTTTAAATTAAATTGCGAACAACCTTTAATTATCAGTTGCTGTGAATTGCTATGTTTAGCTGGACTATAACTTGCCAGATTGATGGTTTTCTTCCCTGATAAATACTGACCAGTAAGGGAGTTGGGATTGCGTTTTATCTCATCAGGCGTCCCGACTGCGACGATGCGTCCACCTTCCTGACCCGCCCGCGGGCCGAAATCAACGATTAAATCTGCGTTTTCCATCATTTCCCGATCATGTTCGACTACAATGACGCTATTTCCCAGGTCACGAAGTTTTTTCAGAGTATCGATGAGTCTTTTGTTATCGCGCTGGTGCAATCCGATAGAAGGTTCGTCCAGAACATAGACAACGCCAGTCAAACCGCTGCCGATCTGGGATGCTAATCTGATGCGCTGGGCTTCGCCTCCGGAAAGGGTCGCGGCGGTCCGGTTTAAAGTTAAATAATCCAAGCCGACAGAGATAAGGAATCCCAAACGGGCGCTGATTTCTTTGAAGATAGGTTCAGCGATCACCTTTTCCCGATTAGACAAAGAAGGGGCAAGGGTTTTAATCCAGCCCGAGGCATCGCTAATTGAAAAGTTAGTAGCATCGGCAATGGATTTGCCGTTTACAGTTATGCCCAAAGTTTCTTTTTTTAAACGAGTGCCGTTACAACCAGGACAAGTTTCTTCGCGCATGTATTTTCCAATTTCTGCCCGGATATAGTCAGAATCAGTTTCTTCGAACCTTTTTTTAAGCTCGGCAATTATGCCCGGAAATTGTTCTTCAATGCTCGTCCAGCGGCCGTCACGGTTAGTTCCCTCGACATGGTAAAGTTTATCGCCGCTGCCCTCAAGAAGGAGTTGTCTTTGTTCTGCCGATGCTAGAGCCAGGGGCGCACGAATATTTATGCCTATTTCATCACAAACTTTCTTCACCAGCCGGGAGTACCAGGTATCGTACATAAACATAGAAGCAAAGGGCAGAATTGCGCCTTCAGTAATCGACAAGTTTAAATTTAAAACAAGAGCCTGATCGACTTCTTTCAAAGTTCCAATACCTGTGCACACTGGACAAGCACCGTAAGGTGAATTAAAGGAAAATGTTCTAGGCTCGATCTCGGGCAAACTAATGCTGCAAACCGGACAGGAAAAACGCTCCGAATAGAGATGGTCTTCGACATTGGCGGGTTTATCAGGCATACTGAAACCTTTATCCAGAACTTTGGCTATGATAACTAGCCCGTCGGAGAGCGATAAACTCTGTTCGATACTATCTTGCAGGCGCGATCGAAGATTTGTTCGGGCTATCTCGTCTTTTAGTTGATCGCTGCTTACCACCAGCCGATCCACCACTACCTCAATAGTGTGAGTATTAGTCTTAATAAGAACAATATCGTCGCTGAAATTAAACATCTGCCTGTCAATTCTGACCTTAGAATAGCCTCGGGCTTTGATTTGGCCGAGAAGGTGGCTAAACTCGCCTTTCCGCCCCCTGACAACCGGGGCCAAAACCATAAGACGCAAAGTTTTCCGCACTCTGTCAGCCAGCTCTTTTTGGCCGTAATCAAGGGCGGCATCCACGATCTGCTGGGCAGACTGGGAAGCAATTTCCCGGCCGCAATTCGGACAATGCGGGTGACCGATGCGGGCAAACAGCAGGCGCATGTAATCGTAAATTTCAGTGATAGTTCCAACAGTTGACCTGGGATTGTGTGAGACGCTTTTTTGGTCTATGGAGATAGCTGGAGAAAGGCCTTCGATGGTATCAACATCGGGTTTGTTCATAACCCCCAGAAACTGACGGGCGTAGGATGAAAGGCTCTCGACATAGCGCCGCTGCCCTTCGGCATAAATGGTGTCAAAAGCCAGCGACGATTTACCACTGCCGGATAAACCTGTAAAAACGACGAGTTGATTTTTTGGCAGAGTCAGATTAATATTTTTTAAATTGTGCTGGCGAGCACCTTTAATGCTAATGAATTGATTCATTTTAGACTGATTATTATATCCTATCTGGTTTTTCTAGGCTAAGGAGCTGGTCGCGGATTTCTGCTGCCAGTTCAAAATTGAGATCGACTGCAGCCTGGCGCATAAGTCGCCTAAGATGAGCTAGACGTTTTTTCTTGTCCTCGGGGAGAAGCTCGTCTAAACTGTCAGATGATTGTTTCCAAAGTGGTTCTAGCTCGGGTTGCTCTTTGTGCTCGACTAATTTATCGCGAATGGCTTTGCTGACCGAGCGCGGTGTTATGGCATGGCTTTTATTGTAAGCTAGCTGGATTTCGCGCCTGCGTCCGACTTCTTCGATTGCCCGCTTCATCGATCCGGTGACAGTATCCGCATACATAATAACTTCTCCATTTAAGTGCCGGGCGGCCCGGCCCATGGTCTGAATAAGCGAGGTAGTACTGCGTAAAAATCCTTCTTTATCGGCATCGAGAATTGCGACAAGCGATACCTCTGGTAAGTCCAGGCCCTCGCGCAACAGATTAATGCCGATCAGAACATCATATTTTCCCAGGCGAAGATCATCCAGAATATCGCTGCGTTTGAGCGTTTCAATATCCGAGTGCAGGTA
>CAZUUL010000055.1:0-6590 GCA_964623155.1 uncultured Gammaproteobacteria bacterium | reverse complement strand
CAAAATAACATTAGGCAGATCGCCAAACATTGACTGCATGCGACTCAATTTTCTGTTTTTGCTAAAGCCTAGGCAAAGGATACGAAAAAAAATATAGGCACTGGCTATCTGCAGCATCATAAATGCCTGATAGCCAAGTTTAAACATGGTATTGGCCCGGTAATGGGCGGGGTAGATATCTTTGGCATAGAAAAATTCGGGGAAGATCAAAAGAATGGTGGATAAGATAATCAGCAAGAGCATGAAAACGTCAATGGGATTTTGGGATTTTAAATTCTGATTAAGGTTTTTCATTCCTGGAAAAATAACAAAGACGAGGAATCCGATAACGCTGTAATAAAAAAATCCCCATAAAACAATCAGCATCCAAAGCGGCGAGCGGACGTTTTTATCTTTCTCAAGTAGAAATGGTCCTACTGTGATGACTTCAGGTTTAACCACTGGAGCTTGATAGTCTGGGGGTTGACGAACTTCTTGCGACTGAATACGGCCCAGGCTGTCAGCGATTTCCCAGCCGCCGACCACCCCTATTCCATGGACAAAAGGTTTGAAGTTTGCATGGAATGGCAAGGCGAAAACAATGAAAAGAAAAGTAACGACTGCTCCCTGGGCAAGTGTTACCAATAGAGGGTGCAAATTAGTATTTGGGGTGTGATAGTTGCGATATAGGAGGACTAAACCGCTCAAAACCAAGTAAATAATTCCATCCCAGGCATTGGTCATGAACATCACAGCAAGGAGAAGACCTAAAAATAACAATTTAAAATCAACAAAAGAAATGAGAAATGAGAAATGAGAAGTGGGAAGCTTGATTGAGAAGTGAGAAGTTGGATTGGAATTGGTCTTTCCGCCTTTCAAGTTTTTTTGATTTCCCACTTCAATATTCCCACTTCCCACGTCCCATTTCCCACTTCGCATTTCCCATTTCTGAGGCTTTAAGGGTGCTGAAATAATCGTTAAAAGTAGAGCGAGGGTTAAGAGGACGAAAGGGATGTCTAGCACGTGTCCATGGAGGTCCGAAACCACAAAGGAGTAGATAGGAAATTCATGAATAGTAAAAGGAATAAACCGGGTAGCGTTGGGATACCAGTAAGCGTTGGGATTAAAGGGAGCAAGGATTTGCCAAAACGGTTTAGGTTCATCATTGGGATAGCCCGTGGTAAAAAGGTATATGGTGTGAAGATTACCAGTAAGAGTCACCAGATAAGCAGTCACGATGCCTACCAAGAAAGCCTTTTTTACATTTCCTGCCTGTTTTTGCACCAAGTAGAAAAGATTAAAACCAAGCGAAAATGACAGGCCGAGACAAAAAGCAAACAAGGTTGCAATCATCAGATTGTAGGTTAGCACCGAGTCAATACCCGAGATGCGGGTCAGGAGTGCGCTGACAAAGTGGCCAAAATAATAATAGTTGATAAAATGACCGGAAAAATCAGGCGCAGCAGTCAACCACATATCCAGGGGCGGAAGGGTTTTGCCGGCCAGAATTGAGTTGACAAAGCCAAAATCCATGAACTTCTCTAGTCCATGAATCTCCGGAGCAAAACCACGGACGGTAGACCAAAACCATAAACAAAAGAAAAAAAGCAGCTCTTCAAAGACAAGTAGTTTCCATCCTTGGCGGAGAAATGCAAGCGTTGGTTTATCTTGCGAGCGGACTTCAATAAGCAAATTGACGCCGGCCAAGGCGGCAAACAGCACAAGCAAAGTAGGTTGGTCAATAAATAGCAATTTTGCATGGGCAAATAAAAACAGGACGTAGGAAACAAGAAGCAGACCGACTATTTTAGCAAACAAATAGCCGCGGTCGATAAAGTTAGCAAAGATTCTGGCTGTCAGGGGAAAACTGGTAAGGCCAATGACAAAGAAAACCAGCCACCAGAGGAAAATAGCATAAAAATCACTCACCATGCGACCTATCTTATCAAGTTGAGAGCAGAGATTTCAATGCATTTAATATTGTCTGTTTTTTTCGGTTATCAAATGTCAGGGAGAAAAAATTCCAGAAATCAAGTCTTCCCAAGAGTGGTTCGATTGGACTTTCAAGTAAGTAACTTCTGATGCTCAATACTTTATTCCCCACCTTGATGCTTAAAAGATAGGGATAAGCATTCACACCCGACCCTTCAACCCCCCTGATGATAATTTTATCTTTTTCGCTCTTGCGAAAATCGATAAAAGGAGCGAAAACCTTAAAAGGTAATGTGGTAACATCAGCTCCTGTATCAACAAGAAATTTTACCGGGAAAAAGCCTTGCCGTCCATGAATTTCAATGGTTATACGAGGGTTAGGAATCGTACCTTCTTCTATATATTTATACTCGTATGGAAAAAAGAAAGCAGGAGATACGAGATTATGACTTTTGTTGGAGGTAGACATTGATAGTTCCTACTTTTTGAATAGGGCCAACTAAAACAACCTGCTGAAGGTGTAAATTTTTCTTTTTTAGCTCGTTGAGAATATCATTGCCAGTTATACCTACAGCCAAAACTCTGTGTTCGTTTTTATCCAGAGCAACAACTTTTTTTGGATATTTTTTCTGAAGTTCGAGATAAGAGATTTTCTTCATATCTGAATATTACCACAGAAGGATTAATAAGATCAATCAAATTTTAAAGAAACTGGTAGATAAAAATAGTCGTCCCTGCCCGGGCAATCGGTTGTTCAGAGAAGAATTTGTGCAAGGGTGACGGGTCGTAATGAGTCTCGCCTCTTAGATCGTTGTAATACCTTCCCCCCAGCATAAGATTGGTAACACTTATAGCCACAATGCCCTTTAAATTCTCCAAATCCTCAAAGCGTAGCGGCTTGTAATTTATGCCATAATAGCTGGGATCAGCAGTACCAAAGTAAGAAAGTGTGATGCTTTGATTTGGAGCATAATTCTTGACCCATGAACCAAGACGTTTCAGATCCTGACCCCAGTCATAGCTGCTATCAGAGACAGTTTTATAGCCATCCCATGTGCCACCCCCAATTTGATTGATATAGGAAATGTCATAGGGTAGAGAAAAGACATTGCTGGCCACAAGCCACAGACAAGCTACAAAAAACAAGACTAAGGTTTTGCCGCGAAAACCAATCCCACTTGCAAAAGAGGAGGCATAAAGCAGAAAAAGGACAATTGCAGGAAAAACAAAGCGAAACCCAATGCTTAGGTTGCCACTTAGGCTAACGATAATAAAGAAAAAAAGGCCGATAATCAAAGTAAGAAATTTTCTAAAGACCTCACCCTTTCCCTCTCCTTTTAGGAGAGGGGATACGAGGGGTGAGGTTATGGCTTTAACAAATGCAAGACCTAAAAAAAGCAAGATAGGTATTGGCGTCTTGACTAAATAAGTAACCGCGAAGTAGTGCCACCAGTTGCCGCTGGGGTTGACGTGGCCAAAAAGAAATGAGGGCTGGCCGCGCAAATTTCGGGCATACATTTGTTCCAAGCCAACTGTGTAATAGTAAGGCAGAGGAATAGCATGAAAGCCCTTCCAAACGAATTTATGACCAAGTTGTTCCCGGGCGGATTTGTTAAGACCAACGTCATCGTAGCGAAAAGTAATGCGATTATAATTGGTGACTAGGCTAAAAGCCCAGAGCGTTGTATAAGCAATAATAAGAAATAATAAATAAGAAATAATAAATAATTTAAGAGCCTGTTTGTGTTTAAATAGCAAAAACAAAAAAATCAGGCTGAAAATAGGTAAAAAAAGAATCATCGAGTATTTGGAAAGGATTGCCAACCCAAAAATCATCCCGGCTAAGCCAATTTGCCTAGATACTTTAAAGAGGGGAAGTGTTGCTAGATTGCTATACAAAAGATATAAGCTTAAGATTAAAAAAAATGTCGATCCCAAGTCAGCCGTCACTAAATGCCCGTACGCCCGGATATTGGGTTCCATTACATAAAGAAACAGGGCAAATAGACCTGCTCTTTTGCCATAGAGGTTGCTTGCAAATTTGCTTATTAACAGACCCAGGGCAAGAGTGAGAAAAACAATTGGTAAGCGGGCTAGGAAAATCAGTTGATCAGCATTATTGCCGCTTTGGTAAAGAAACTTTGTGCCAATTTTCCAATAGTCAATTGCTTGTGACTGACTATATTCAGGGGCATTAGTAGGAAAATTGACTGATTTTACTAAAGGTAACCAAGGTAAAACTGCAAGCATCTTAATAAGCGGCGGATTGTCTGGGTAGAGGCGGAAGTCGTGTAAATAAAGGTAGCTGTAGCCGGCAGTAATATGGCCGACTTCATCGTAGGTTCCAGCATCATGCCAGGCCTCGAAGATTAGGATAAGAGTTAAAAATAAGATTAATATTAGAGATAGTATGTGATGAAGATCTCTACCCATATGAAAAGCATAAAATGTCAAAATCCAAAGATCATTGTACCCCAATCAAGATGCGACGTGGTAAAATAGACGATATCTATGGCTAAAAAATTAAGGGTGGGTTTTGATTTTGACGGGGTGGTGGCGTATAACCCACTACGGGTTGCCAGGTTGCCGGTGACCATATTTAAACAAACTATTCTTCGACAAAAAAATCCCAAATTCTTCATTCCTCGGACTCGCTTGCAAAAACTCGTCTGGAGAATATTCCATGAGACGAGTTTCTTCCCAGCTACTGGACTTGACCTTCTGCGACAGCTTATCAAGCAGGAAAAAATTGAAGCCTACCTGATCTCCGGCCGGTTTGGATACTTGGAATCTCACCTCTGGGATTGGTTAGTACGTAATGATATGCAGAGAAGTTTTAAAGAGATTCATGTGAACAGTCGAGATGAACAACCACACTTGTTTAAAGAGCGCCTGCTTGGAAAACTCAAGCTTAATGCATATATAGAGGATAACTGGGATATTGTCCGTCACTTAAATAAGAAAACAACAGGGACGACAATTGTCTGGATTACCAATATTTTAGATCGATTTATAGTTTACCCGCATAAATATACCTCTTTGCAGGCTGCAGTCAAGAAGGTAATAAAGGAAAAAAAGTCTGCCTAGAGGACCTCAAAAATCTCAAAAGCCACCCGGCCGTCAGGGTAATCCAGATGCTCCTTTACCAAGATTGATTGTGGTGCTATAGTTATTTCTTCGGGCCTTAGAGCAAAAAGCTGGCGCCTTTTAGGATTATAGCTTTCCAAGTTACCCACCCGGCAATTGCGACAGGTGTTGGGAGCATAAAATGAAAAAAAGATATTAGGTGCATTAAATGAGCTTGACATAAATAAATCATCGTAGTTATTCTGTTGTGTTTTAAAATAGCTGACAATATCTCGTGGTCCATACTGCCAGCCCCAGAAGTCAGAGGTCGTTTTAGGATTATCATTGAATCTAACTACCAAAGTTATAAATGAGTATATGATTAAACTTGTAACACCAAGACAAGTAGCAATTCTTGTCAAGGAAACAAACTGTTTTGGAAGTTTTTGTATAAGTTGATAAATTTCGAAAAGACCAAAGGCTATTAGCAAGTGAAAAGGAAGTACTCCTAAATAAGAACGTGTAGAAAATGGAGTCAGATCATTGGTTAACGAATCAGCCATCGGAAAAAGTAGGAGTAAAAAAAGAGTAAAGAGTAATTCCAGTTTGCCTTTTAAGCGTATTTCTTTCACAAGCCAAAATAATCCTCCAATAATAAGCCAAATCTGGTAAGGGTAAAGAAGTCCCAAGCCGCTAATCGAGTGGCGGCGGATGAACTGACCAGGAAAATCGGTGTCACCTTTTTGGAAGAGGAAGGTATCAGAATAGTGGAGAAAGTATTTAGTCAAAAAATGACTGGTGAATTTGTTGCTTACTGTATTGACTGTTTTCTTTTCTTTAAGATCCACACCCATGGTTTCCCGTATTCGCTGAAAGCTATGGGGATCGCTAAAGTGGAAATGGATAAACGGGATAAGGATCAAGGCATAGGTAGTTATCATAAGACAAGCCCCTTTACCATATTTCTTCATCAAGAGAAGTAGTACTGTTAGACCAAACACAAGTGGTGTTGTCAGTCTTGCTGGTGTGTAGCTATAGGTAGCAAGTCCAAAAAAAACGGCAGAAAGGATAAAAAACGTCGACCTCTTTTTTCTCCAGGCTTTTACTAACCAAAGATAAGCAATGAGGGTAAGGAGAGTCCAAGAATAGTAGTCACCCATATTGATTCGGCTCAAGTGGAAGTGCCAGGGGGAAATGGATAAAAGAAGCGTTCCGACAAGAGCAAAAGGGGCTGGCATAAATTCCAACATGAGGAGGTAGAAAACGAACAGTTCCACGGTACTGCCAAAAACTGGGGTCAGCCGAACTGCTCTTTCATTCAGACCAAAGAGGCCGACGAAGGGAACGGTTAGATAGACCTGATAGGGGCTAACGTTATCGAAGTTAAATCCCTTAAAGAAGAGAGGCAAGGCATCACCATGACGATCTCTCCCTGTCTTGAGGAGGTGGTGAGCGTCTACACCGGTGGACGCTTCATCGGCAAAAAACCCTATTGGATTGGTATCCAATTGCCAAAGACGAAGGCTAAAAGAAAAGACAAGGAGAAGAGACAAGAGAAAATATTGCCTACGCATGAATACTATTTTTCCGCCTCAATAACGGTCACCCAACAG
>CAZUUL010000054.1:4902-6622 GCA_964623155.1 uncultured Gammaproteobacteria bacterium | reverse complement strand
TTATCCATATAAACTCATCTTAGCAGGTGGTCTGAATTCTGGGGACAATTATAGATTTCTACACGGCATACAATACCTATAATGGGTTTCATCAACGCTGTTGGGTGCATTTGCTTCGAGATATTCACGAGCTGACAGAAGACTATCCTGATGATTCTGATGTTCATCAATGGGCTGATGCAGTTTACGACCTATATGAAGAAGCAAAAGCCTATATTGGTCCTTCCTCTCATCTTCAACCAGGAGAGAAAGAAAAGGAACGGATTGCAAAACAAGCATATTGTGAAGATAAACTTCGCTCACTCTGTTCACCTTGGGTGAGAACGGACAGACCAATGCGTAAGCTCTGTAGTCGAATCGTTAATTACCTTCAAGAGTTATTTGTTTTCATTCGTTTTGAAGGTATCCCATCAGACAACAATGGTGCGGAACGTATACTTCGCCATACCCCTTGTCCAGAGGAAAATCTCTGGAGGAACACGATCATCAAGAGGTTCAAAAACCCGATCCATTCTCTCATCGCTGTTTTCTACCTGGCGTCTCCAAGGGAAAAATCCTCTCCAAGAGTGTCAACTCCTTTTAGCCTCATGTCAGTAAGTGTGAGCTGTTACAGTAAATCCTATAATTTGACAATATCGGCTATACTTGGTAGAATCCTGGTTAATATTTCTACTAGACCTGCTAAAACTGCCCCTAAACACAAGTTTTATGAACCGAATTCAAAAAATTGGCATGGCAGTTGTTTTATCTATCTTGGGTTTGGCTTTTACAGTAGGCATTGTTCATGGTGACGGAACAGTTTATGGTGGTGGCGGTTGCGTACCCGTATACGGCGGCGGCGTTTCCTGTCCTAGAGTCGAGGAATTTGTCGATAAAACGCTGTGGAACAAAGTAACAAAAACATTTGTCGAGGGCCTCGGTCCCAACGATGATATTGGTACGCGTTTTACCGCGGGCGAGGAAGTCCAGTTTCGTCTCCAGGTAAAAAACACCGGCGACCAATTGATTAACCGCATAGTGGTTAAAGATTCGTTGCCGCCCTTTAGCCAATTTGTCGCCGGACCAGGAATCTATTCTCCTTCCGACCGCTCGCTTACATTCACTATTGATAATCTTCCAGCAAATGCAGTTAGTGAGCACTTTATTAAAGTAAAAGTTGTTTCAGAAAATGAACTTCCCAAGGATTCTACACTTATTTGTGGCAAGGAAGGTATTGTCAATAGAGTCAGAATAGATGCAGACAACAGAGCACCCAAATTTGATGAGACTCCCTTTTGTATCGGAAAACCGTCGTCTCCCCAAGCACCATCTATTCCCTCGGCGGGAGTTGAAGATATTGTTTTTCCTGGTCTTGTTACATTACTATCAGGTGGCCTGTATCTAATGCGAAAAGCCAAACTATCCTAATTCCTCTTGACCTAGTTTGACCGCTTTTATCCTTCTTGACTAAGACTTTTCATAAGATTAGGATTATTAGTCCTATGGCAATGAAACACTTCTGTGATGAGTGTCGAAGAGAGCTCTTAGATGATGACCTCATTAAACTTTGGTCATGGAGCAACCATCCTTTGAGAAATCTTGAAATGTGCTATGATTGTTTTGCTAGACATTGGAAACCAATTACAAAGAAGTATTCCCTGAGGAGAAAAAATGTTGACAAAAAATGATCTGCAAGCTATCGAAAAGCTTATTCGAAAAGTTGCTGCCACCAAGGATGATC
>CAZUUL010000054.1:1915-4802 GCA_964623155.1 uncultured Gammaproteobacteria bacterium | reverse complement strand
TGAAAAGCTTTGCCACCAAGGATGATCTGAAAAGCTTTGCCACCAAGGATGATCTGAAAAGCTTTGCCACCAAGGATGATCTTGAAGAGATAAGATTAGACATCAAAGCCGTAAAAGTACATAATATCCGCATAGAAAATAAACTAGATAATATGAAATTGACCTTTGAGACAAATCTAAGTAAGTGGAAAGATGAATTCTTTACTAGACTTGATCCATTTCTCAAAAGAGTTCAAGATGTCGAGGACGAAAACATTATTCTCAAAGCTCGAGACGAAGGAAGAGATGAGGCAAGGAATCAGTTTGAGGACCGTGTTAAGCGGCTCGAAGTTATCCATCCCCAGGGCCGCCATGCATAAATTACTACTCCCAAAGTCAAAATGGTAACAACCAATCCGATATACTCCAGGTATTGAGGTAAATAAATAATTACTATTTCACACTTTGTACTCTTGCACTTTAAACTTGTAACATCCCAGCCATTAGCCCAGTTGTTAATAAGAACATGCTCTTTGATTTCCTTACCAAAAATAAAGGGAAACCACTGCGTTAAGAACTGATAATTGATCATTGATAATTGATCATTGGATATCTCGTAGGCTTTCCAGCCGGCATCGAAACTTTGGGAAAGAACAAGTGTTTGATGAATCATCGGTTTGCCAGCAGCTAGCGTGACCAGATAGGCATTGGATGACAAAGCTTTAACAACTGGGAAGTCGGTCATCGCAGCAGCTTCTGTGTTGCCAGTCTGAGTATTTACTATTCTTATTTTTGTTAAAAGATCATAGGGTATTGGGTGGATAGTTATCCTAGCAATATCATTTACTGTCGGTTCTCGGCCGATAGAGAGATTTTCAAAGTGTAAGGCATAGCCAGTAGCATCTTCCTGACTCGGCGGAACAATATAATAAGATTTATGCCCCTTTTGAGGCAAATGAGTCTGTAAAATAGACATCTGTGAGTTAGTATTGATGAGCGAAAATTGTAGAGGTTGGCCGGAGATATGCCGATGCTCAATAGTTAATAGGTAGCCTAATTCATTGGATAGATATGGGATTGTCACATCTATACAGATGCTTGAATCAGAGCTAGATAGTCGTAGAAAACGTTGGTTATTTTCCTCCAAAGTATCAAGAGAATATTTTCCACGCGTGAATTGATCGCAGGTATGTTCCGTCAGACTAAATAAGTTACCTTCTTTATTACTATCATAGCTAAAATAGCCGCGAATCTTTGGCTGAACGACTTCTAGTTTTCCTTGCTTGATATAGGAAAGAGAAATAATATTCTCTTTATTTTCTCCCTCAAAACTAGTTGGCAGCAACTCACCATCTAAAAAAAGGGAAGGATATTTTTTTAATTCATGTGCAGAATTCTGCTCATCGATTTCAGAGATCTCCTCCTTTTTGAGGGGAGGAATAAAAAGGGTACTGCCAGTTAGATTAGTTGGAAGTAAAGAGACAAACTTCAGATAGCTTTCATCTTCATCTAGAGAAAACTCTAGTTCTTCTTGTCTTCTGCCAGTGAAGAGGGGACGGAAAGGATAATAGAAGTTGGGAATTGGGAGTTGGGAATTGGGAGTTGATTGATAAGTGCCAAGATCATTGTAGGCTCGGTCATAGTTGTTCCAAGAATAAATTGGGTAAACTAGGGGTAAATTGCTGGTAAGAAAAATCGACTCGGTAGGATTTGAATTCAGATCAATCTTGTAAACTTTGATATTTTCAAAATTTTTAACCAGTGAAATTTTACTTGATTTGGAAAGAAGATTTTCCAAATTGTTGATATTAAGTGTTTTTGGAGCATAAGGATTAATGATTTTCTCATCAAGTATTAACCACCCAACCTGATATTTTTCTAGCAATTTTTCCAGTTGGGGTAGATCGCCCCGGTGAGTAATTTGCATACTCTCCCAGTAAAAGTTTTCATTTTTAGAACTCCATCTGTCAAAATCCCGAACAAGTACAGGTTGGTTAAGCCCAAACCAAATAAAGCCTGCACCCTGGTAACCGAAATCATAATATTCCCAGCCCCACATTGAGTGAATGGGTAAAACAGCAATTCTTTCTCCCTGGGGTTGCTGTTTAAACCAGCGAAAAAGGTTGAAGTAAGACTCCGGGAAACGAATCTTTATTTCTGGGTCAATGAGGAAGCCAAAAAAAACTGGTAGCATATAAAAGACAAAAAACAAAGAAAGGGTGATAGTGTAAAGAGCTTGGGTGTAAAGTGTTTTTTTAAATTTTGTCAAAATCAACTTATTTCCAATAGCAAAATAATAGGCAGCCCCGAATAGATAGAGAAGAGAGAATTTGGTATAAGGAAAACGCAGGGCCTCACGAAAGATAGTAATTTTTTCGCGTAAAAGTGAAAAAATTATCTCTAGTGGTGGGTTCATATTCAGCAAAAAAACAAAAGACAGCAAAAATGCAGGCAAAATAGCAAGACCGATGCGATCTTTTTTGATAATAGATATTCCAAAGCCAACCAAGGTTAGACAAAATAGCAGGTATCCGATGACCAAAACAAATGAATCTTGAAAATAAGTACGCCATTCAGAAAGAAGGTAGACAAATTGATCACCATCAAACTCCAGCCAATCAAAAAGCGGTCCGCGAAGAATAGCTACATCAGCAATAGTCCCGCGGAATTTATTCATAAGAAAAGCCCGTTCAGAAAAAAGAAGATTACTTTGAGCCAAAGGAACATGTTTGGCTGCATCTGTAAGAAAGTACAAATGTGGTAGTAGCCAAAAGGCATTCACAGCTAAAATGGTGATGACAAGCAATGCGGGTAGTTGAAGAGCTGACAATTTTTTTGGGTAACTGCTGATGGCAATAAAAATTGCATATATGGTAAAGCCGACAAAGTAGGCGTACTATAGTTGAGG
>CAZUUL010000054.1:0-1905 GCA_964623155.1 uncultured Gammaproteobacteria bacterium | reverse complement strand
TACGCCATCGGTGTAGCAACAAGTGTAACTAAAGCAAAGAAAAAAAGATCTTTTGGTTTTTTTCTTTCGATAAACCGTGTGGCCGCTAAAAAAAGCCAGGGTAAAGCTGCATACTGGGTGGTGAACATCTCGAAAGGAGCATAAAAATGCTGTAATACTGCCAGATTAAAAAGGTAAAACAAAGATCCCAAAAAAGAAGCAAGCTGATTGCGGAGGGCATGTTTAAGGAAAAAGAACATCCCCAAAGGGCCAAGAATCAGACAAAGAAAGATATAAAGATAACGCAGTACGTGCAAGGGAAAAACTAGGGAAAACAGATAAAGTATGAGTATGCGGGGCAGATCCGACATGTGAGCGTGGGCAGCAACAGCTCCTAAACCCTGTTCATCTCGCCAGACACCGCCTATAACTTGGGAGATATTGAGAGAAAAGTCAAATTCAGGATGCAGAGTATCCCAACCTGAAAGCCAGGTACCGGGTACGAAATTTTGCCATGCCAAAAAGGTCGTTAGCAAAACGATTAAGAATGGAAAAAAAAGGCCTTTTGCAAGCTTTATCATTTTTATTGCAAGCCTTTGTCTTGCAAACATGCTTTATACATATCGGTCATAGGGTAATCGACACGAGTACCATCGGCAGGGTTTTCCTTTTCAAATCTACTTACTTTGGCGCAATCATCAAGCGCTTTGTAGCGCAAAAAAGTATCAACTCGCTGCAAGGCAAGTACTACGATTACAAAGCCAACAGCAGTGGTAATGATGGTACGAACAAGTTGAATGACCTTTGAGTTTGTCATAATTCACCTCCTTTCATTGAATCTATACAAGAAAAGAAGGCCCCGAGCTCTCTAAAGGCCTTCTTTTCTGTTTCTCTAATTTTAGTTACTATTTAGTTATCTAAACGTTACTTACGTATGATTTCAGCACGAATCAATTCAAAGATTATTCGTCTTGAACCATCCGAATTATTTCCCCATTGCCTGCGCTGAACAGAGACAGCGAGCACTTCATTACAGTTATTGGGATTGTCGCAGGCTCCTCGGTACATTCCGGGAATGCCATTTAACAGCCTATCTGCGTAGTGACCTACTAATCGTTTCTCTGTTTCAGGAATATGGTGTTCACCATCCCAAATTGGGCCTCCACCACTAAAACCGTGTACGACTTGCTCTGGAGGATTATCCCATGCGTGAACAGAACCATCACGGTTAATCTCCATGATCATGATCGATCTGTTACGAGCTCCTACAAGTGAGCCAATCTGTGACTTCTGTGCTTTTTCACCTGTTTTAACTTCCCATGAGAACATATTTAATTGATCAGCACAGGCGTGATCTGGTGGATTGTTGCAGTAGTCACCATACTCAATGCTCGGGTCATACCCAGCCAAAGCTGGATATGTGCCATCGGGGGTATTTAGTGCTTTCTGAAAATCTCGGTATTGACTGACATCAGCGGGTAATTGCAGTGCTCCCCCCAGATACCTTAAATTAACGTCTGGTGCGAATCCGTCGGGGAGATGGACATTTACTGATGCACCGTCTGCGTTATGTAATAACCAACTTCCGTCAGGATTACGAGGAGCCGGTTGAGTGTACTCGTAAACATCATGATTTACTGTTGCAGGCTGTTGTTCCGTTTGCCTGACCATCATAGATGTAACTATTTTGCCTTCTGTTGGACCTGCGCTAGCAACCTTTGGTCGAATCCATCCAGGTAAAAATCTGCTAGCTTGCTTAGTTATTTCGAGTCCCCCATACGTTACCGCCACTGTAAATAGCGCATTTTTTAGAAAGGTTCTTCTATCAATTTTTGTTTCTTGTGTAGCTGGCATCTTTTCTCACCTCCTTACTTTAATCCTTCGACAAGCTCAGGACAAGTTAGCTTCCGTAAGTTAAATTCTCCG
>CAZUUL010000053.1:0-6735 GCA_964623155.1 uncultured Gammaproteobacteria bacterium | reverse complement strand
GACCGCAGGTTTTACCCATGATTGTGGTAAATGTTCCATCTTGATCCGTTTTGATAGTGCAAGAACCAGTAGTATAGAGATAGCTTGAATCATCCGGGTGGTCATAGATGCGCAAAACAACCTTGGGATTGGTGGTCACGGGTATATCAGGTTCATGAGTTAATTTACCGCTAAAGGTCAGCAGCCTGTCTGGCTGAATGGGAGTTTGCACCCCGGCGATGCTGGCATGGTCGAGCCGGTTAAACCAATGGTTATACACGCCAATGCTGATCAAAGATGCTGCCAAAACCAGAAGTCCAAAGTGTAAAGCCGGGACCAGTGGCAACTGGTGATAGCGCTGATAAAGCATGTAAACAAGGCGCAGGTATTTGCTCTGAAGCCAACTTTGCTCAAGAATTCGCCTGCTTGAGGAGGGAGTTTTGAGAATATCCTGGAGTTGGGGACTCTGGATTGAAGAGTTTGGCTTAAAAAGGCAAAAGCTTCTTATGCTGGCCATGTGGCGTTCGACTGAAGCCCTGGCCAGACGCTTTTCCCAGGAAAGATAGTCGTGATATGTTGCTAGCAGGCGCGGATTGATTCGCTTTAAAAAAGGAGCAATATCTTTTTGCATGGCAGTCTAGCACTCAAATTATTTAAGTGCTAAATAACAAATAGTTAAAATTCGCCTTATTAGTTTTGGAAAATTGCTAAATTTGCCTTGCATAAAGTTTAGTCTTTAGAATAGATTGATGTATTAAGTATATTTTTGATAGAACTTATCACTCGAAATGTTCAAGTGCTAACGCTTGAAAATTATTGGTTTAGATTGTCATTTGGCCCCAGTTGAGAAATTGCCTGACATCAGAGATATAATTTTTCCGGCTTTGCTGGCTGATACCGAGCTTGCTTAAGTGGCGTTCAAATTCAACCAGAACCTGATCGATGGTTTGCAAATCACTATCTTCTTGGTTAAAAGCTAACGCCAAGAACTGACTTTTGCTAATCAAACCTTTAACAGAACAAAAGTTAAAAAACTTTTTAAGGCCGGCGATTTTCCGGGTTCGTGTACTGACTTCTAAGGCCTGGTTTTGCAAATCTGCCAGGTAAGAGTCAACCTTGTCCTGGTCAATTTGGCTAAGCCCAGATTTATTTTGCAGATCACGCGGTAAACATTGCAAAAAAGACCGGACGTCAACCCGATAATTTTTTCTGGTGTTGCTGGAAATTCCGATTTCTGCTAAATAATTATCAAATAAATCAAGAATGTCTTCCATTTTTTCCGCAAGGATATGTTTATAAAACTAGCCTTGCCTTTATACCATTTATACTAACTTATACTAGCCTAAAGAATAATCCGAGCCATGTCAAGAGGGAGTTCAGATGAAAAAATGATATAGTTGATAAGACTTATGATTGGGTATTCATTTGAAACTATAGGACCGAAAAGACTATATTTCACAGATTAACGAATTTATTGAGTTAAATTATTGAATTGACTAACTATTTCAATATGTATCATATCCAAAACTTGAGTGATGCGTAAATTGAAGAAATCATTTTCCTTTAAAATTTAATTGCGGTAAATAATTTCACAAAATACCCAATATACTTTCGGGTAAAAAATTAAAATAAGAAGCAAACGAGCCGAACGTAATTTTGAGTCGTATTCTATATCTTATAGTAAATATAATTAAGATTAAATATATCCATCTCACTTTGGTTTGTAACCCTTCACCGTCCGAGGAGTGCATTTGCACACCTCGGAGGTGTCTTTGCCGCTTGCAAACCCAAGTATGTTAGGTATATTGAAGACTCTGTGGTTGCTTTTCTGGTAGCTAGCAATCAAATTTCGAGAGTGCTAATTTTGGAGCTTAGCAGTCAGATTATCTGAGTGCTTACAAGAGTCGAAAAAAAATTCAGCACGGCTTATCAATCAATTATACCGCTTTTCTGCCCAGTAGTTTTAGATAAAACAAAAGCAATCCGCTGACGATGACCAGCGTCGCTTTCATTGGAAAAGCAATAAATATGACTTGGGCCGTCAGTTCTGGTTGTTTACCCGACCGCCCCTGGGCAGATAGAGAACCGGCAATGTCTTCCAGTACGATCCTGGCGGTTAGAGTATTTGTGCCAAAGTAAAATGATCCCGGAAGTATGAGACTAGGAAGATAGCTTGTAGTAGTATATTTTTTATGTTTAGTATAGAGAAAACGCGAACTTCCGGAAAGAATATTACTTGGCAGGAGCGGGAATTGTATTCTTGGCAGGTAAGGAGCTGATAAAGTTATCTGCCCCTGTGCGGTAAAAACATGGCTGCCAATATTTTCAACCACCAGCTGAAGCGGAATGGAATCAAAAGAGTCGATTAAAGCAATGCGGTTAATGCCCAACCCGAGTTTGATCGCCGAGGGAATGCTGAATTTTGCCACTTTAGCCTGTTTGCTAATCATGCCATCTTCTGATACTGTAATTATGATGTTTGTACCAATCTGACCAATTAGCCGCGAACTGTTACCGACCTCCCCGCGCGCAGCTTCATTGCCAACAAGCAGAGTTAGATAATAGTCGGCATCTGTTGCTCCGGCTGGCGGAGTGATGGTTAAACCCAAGGTGAGAGTTTGATTAGTTTTAAGAAAAACGGGCTGGCCTATGGAAGTTGGTCCAGACGCTTGAATCCAGTTAAGAGCTTGGCAGTAAGCGAGCGCTGTCTGGTGGCAATCTATAAGCATGGTTGCACCTGCGTCTGACGCGGGGACGAACGGGCTTAGAGAGGTGGTTATGGTAGTAGGATCGCCGTGGTTGGTGATAAAGAAGGATTGTGTTACAAATTTACCTGGTTTGACCATGATTTGAGTGAGCGCTGGTGAAATTGAGAGGGAAAATGAGTCAGCATAAGCAGGAGCAAAGCTAACCAGAAGTATTGCCAGAGCCAGGGGAATGACTGCTATAACTTTTATAAACATTATAAATTTTATAACTAATAACCGGGTAAGGCCAGCAGTTCGAGCGTATTTTGATACAATCCGCCGGGTTGGTCTTCAGCCACGTTGACTTTTAAAATCAGGCGGTTTTGTACCTGGTCAGTGATTGGCAGGTAGCGGGCCAGGATTTGAACTGCCTGGGGTTCAGAACTGCGCTTGGAAAAAGGCCGGAAACGCTTTCCCTGATTAAAGTCAGCTAGAGCATCCGGCCCAGCAACACTAAAACCAAAACCATAGCTAGAGTGTTTGTCCCAGAAGGCGGCTTTAAGGGGAGTACAAGCATCTGTAACTTTGTTGTCGCAAGCGACAGGCTTAATTTGTTGCTGGTTTTGAGTCTTAAGATTGTCATGGGCAAGAGCAAGGACCTGATAGCTCGGACTCCCGCCCAAGCCAATAGTCAATTTTACTTCTTTAACCACTGGCTGGTCAGGAAACAGGTTGCCAAAATCGACCACACCTGGGTCAAAGGCAAATGAAAAGGGCTGGTCAGAGGTTAGATAATCAAAGCCTTGTTTGATAATATAACCTTTGTCGTCATAAACCGATGCTGGCTTTTGATCGGTTTTTATAGGGTTTATATCAGTCGTTGGATTTGGCGTTGGAACTTCAAAATTAAATTGTTTGTATTCAAGGCGGTAAGAGTCCTGGGCGTGGACAGGTGCAATCATACAGGCTGTTAAAAGCAAAATGACTATTAGCATAAATGCTTGTTTACTGCGAAAGGCTAAGCGTTTCCTAAATAGGTTTTCGCGAAATCCACCTTCGCTAATAAATTTCTGCTGAATTGCTTGTAAGAGTTTATCCATTAGATAGAGTTGTTTGAAACAGAGAGTGATCATGAGGTTTGCAAAACCTTCGGCTTCGCCCGTATAAGTCATATATGTCCTATAGGTCTTATAAGACCTATAGGGGAGATCTCTGGTTCGGCGGATGGAAAAGACTCGAGCATCATCTTTGGTCCAGATAGTTAAGTCATGCTGCCGTAAATAGTCCCGATAGTCCTCTAAAAGCTCTCCATAACTGGCTTTGGCGATGCCGGAAAGTTTGAGGTTGCCCTCGACACTATTTTCCAAAGAGCCTTCGACAATATTTTGTTTTCCACTGCGAGCGGCTTGGATCATTTGGTCCTGCGTTCTATAGGACTTATAAGTCTTATAGGACATATACGTCTTACAAAAGAGGACTGTCAGGTCATAGATGCTGGTTGCGATCCAATAGACAATCAGGCTTTCGTAGCCGCCTTTTTTTCTATACGACTCATTTGTTTTATAAGTTTTATTTGTCCTATAAGTCATAACTTCTTTTAGTTCACCACCCACCAGTTGACTTTAATTTCATGGTCAAGGGCTTGGTCAATGCCGATGGTCAGTGACTGGCCTGGTTTTTGCTCTTTAATGTAGGGAGTCTGTCCTTGAGCGCTTCCCACCGTAGTTAAGAAGACGCGTGATTTATCAGTAACAGCTGGTGTAGGTATGGTTACTTCTGTTTTGCCTGAAGGTATGGTGATTTGGCCGATGCTAGGCTGACTTGAGCCTTCATTGACATTGAGTTTATCAAGCGTCACCGCTGCCTGAACAAGCATATTGCCTGTTTTATCAATGGTGATTTTACCATTTAAGAACTCAATGCCGGCCAAGCCCATGTTCTGGATTTTTAAAGGTGGTGAAAGCGTGTTGATCGAAGCATCAAGTGCGTCAAAGGAGAGTAGCCCGACAGTCAGGTTGCCGCCAATGATTGTGTCAGCAAGGTTTGTTTTGCCCAGGACCCGCAGTGAGCCACTAATTGTAGCCTCACGCTCATCCAGGGTCAGACCTTGAGGTCCCTGCTCATCCAGGGTCCCCAGGGTCAGACCTTGAGGTCCCTGAAGGTCTGACCCTTTATCAGCATTACCCAAAGTCACCAGAACTTCGATTGTATCTTTACCATTGTTTATATTCCAGTCTTCCAGAGCCCGGCCGAGGATAGCCCCTTTAGCTTCGGCGTTCATGGCCCGGCCGGCTGTCGTTGAAGAGGTAAGCAGGTCTCCTATGGTGATTGGCCCTGCGGCAGGATCGATTTTGACCAGGGTTCTACCGCTAAAGACAACGTTGACTTTATTGCCTTGGGAATTATCGGCAATACCCAGAAGTTGGCGGTCATAGGCTTTGCTTGAGCGGCTGGTTTTGCCATCAGGGGCAAGGCTGACTACATCGCCGGCAGCAATATTCTCATTTTCTCCCTTATCCCAGGAAGAAGCGATTCTATCGGTGACCAGGTTGGGAATGGTTGCCTGGGCAATTTCTGCTTTTTGTATGATAGCGGTGTCGGTTACTTTAATTTCTTTGCTAGTTATCCCTCCTGATGAAAGATTGGCAATGGTCGCGCTGGAAAGTGTTTCAGAAACATTGATTGATTCTCCAGATGAATTGACAAGATCAAATCTTGAGGCGGAAAGTGTCGAGCTGCCTGTGGCGAGTTTGAAGATATTTAAATCTCCATTGTCAGCCAGCCTTAAGTTCGGATCGTGCCAAGTCAGGTTGACAAAAGCCATAATCTTGCCTACATCTTGTTGAACTGCAGAAGAGGTCTGGGTTGTTATATTGTATTTTTCCAGAGCAAAGCCGATAATCCGTCCTGATTGTGTGGCTTTCATGGCTACTCCTGGAGTTGAGGAGGAAGTGAGGGGATCACCGATAGCAATCGGGCCATTTTCGCTTGAGACTTTAACTGGTACACGGCCATTAAGAGCCACAGGCATGGGATTGTCTTTGGGGTCAATGATATTGTGTCCGGTAGAGGTAAAGTCTCCGTAGTTATTGGAAACAATACCAATTACTGATGCTTGGTAGGGTTTGCTAGATTTGGTTAGTTTGACAACCTTTTTCTTTGGTTGATCCGGGAGAATATTTCCATGGCCATCATCGGCTAGAGTGTCAACGATTTGTGTTCCAGTTATGACTAAGTCACCGTACTCCACACCTGGTTCTACTGGGTACATTTCGGCATAATCTGCTGATGGGGCTGAAGTACAATCAACAATTTCTTCATTGGTCGTTCCTGATGCTGTTGTGTGGCAGAGGGCATTGCCAGTTCCAGTCCCTGGAAGATTGACTTCAACTGCTCCTTGAACATCCAAGAGCTTGTTAGGCCCTGTCGTCCCGATGCCGACATTTCCTGATCCTCCGGTTCCTGCTCTAAGGATAATATTCCCAGCAACACCTAAATCAAACCCAGGAGAGATATCAATCCCACCCCGAGAAGCACCAAGGAGGATTGCAGAGGTTGAATTGTTTCTTGCAGAGAAGAGTCCTAGCTGTGCTCCACCTGCTCTAACATTTACAGTCTGACTATTAGATCCACTGCTTATCTCTATTCCTCCTGCTGCTGCTATTAGTTGAATAGCAGTACTAGTCCCTGAAGTAGTATTGACTCTTAATCCTGGATTAGCTCCATCAATATCCAACATTGCCTGGGGTCCTGTCGTCCCGATGCCGACGTTGCCGTTGGCGAGGATGCGCATTTTTTCGCCATAGGCATTGCTATTATTTGTGACAAACACCATATCAGCGGTCTTAGAACCACTACCATGATCTCTGAAAACAACTCCAATTGACGCTGCTCCAGTGTAATCAGTGGAACTGTAAAACGTGAGAAACCCAAAGTTATTTACAGTTGTATCGCTGTTTCGGACTGCTAGAATCGATTGACCAGCAGTTCCACCCAGAGTAGTACTGGTGTCGCTTCCAGATATTTCTAACTTTCGCTGTGGCCCCGTCGTCCCGATGCCGACGTTGCC
>CAZUUL010000052.1:0-6784 GCA_964623155.1 uncultured Gammaproteobacteria bacterium | reverse complement strand
AATAAAAAATAGAGTAAGAATTGAAGATTCTGCTAAAAATATTATGGAGTTATGTGAAAATCCTGATGTAGTCTGGAGTGAACTGATACGCGAAGGAGTTATTACACAAGATTATGTAGATAATATTGAGCATGCAGCCACTTATATTGAAATGGCAGGAAAATGGCAAGTAATAGAAGCTGCTTCTAGCAATCTCCCCCAAGACCAACTACGAGCACTAAGAGCCAAAGTATTTACGCCATATCTAACTGAAGGCAATGCTCTGTTTAAGGATTTTATAACTGCTGGGTTGATAGATGAAATCGTGGATGGCCGTTTTGATATGGAAGCAGAATTTGTAAATAGTGCACTCGAAATGTTCACTCAGTTTGA
Source organism: uncultured Gammaproteobacteria bacterium (assembly GCA_964623155.1). GTDB lineage: Bacteria > Patescibacteriota > Microgenomatia > CAZUUL01 > CAZUUL01 > CAZUUL01. The sequence goes on along the minus strand of CAZUUL010000052.1, from coordinate 6,412 downwards.
GCACGATTTGAAAAAACCAGGTTTAGGCTTTAGACAAAAGGCAGCAAGAATGGCAGCAGTGGCAGCGGTTTGTTCAGTTATGGTTGCTAGTGCTTCCCGTCCTCGTGAAATTAGTCCTAATCTTATTTCTCCACCAGCCGTTACAGAATTTATGGACGAAATACCAGTAGAGCAGGCTCCAATAACAAATAGAAGTGGAACTGATACAAGAAAAGCTAGCAGTGAAAAGACTACAGAATCAGATCGATTGTTCGACGATGAACGTGGCTCTGATAGCACTATTGACAATGGTTCGCCTGAAGGAATGAAAGAGAAACAAAAACAAGTAGATTGGGCAGTGCAAGGAAGCAACCTAGGCGGATTATATAGACGATATGTAGGCACAGAATTTGTTGGGCCGACCTCTGACTATCCTGACAGACAATTTTCATGGCGAATTAATAGTGAAACCCATGGTAGATTTGACGATATTTATGGAAGAGGCGGACTGGGTTTTAATCCGAAGAGCGACATCATCTTGACGAAAGTTTATAAAAGAGTTCCTTCGCAAATTATTTTACCTGTTAAATATGGGTATACAGTTAATCCGGATTCCATAGTACTTAAAATAGATGATAAAGAAGTTAATGTGAATAGAGGTTTGTGGCGTGATTGGTCTGGACAATATATTCTACAAATAGTAAATCGCGATAAATTACCAGATGGTAAAGTGACATTCAAATATGGAATAGTTAAGGATTCAAACTATACTCTGCCATTCGCTAAAGGCGTCAGCAAAGATGAAGATGCACTATGGTACAACTTTGCTCCGGTTGATAAACTACCTAAAATAGTTCAAGACAAATTTCAGGAAATTAAAAATAGCAATGGCAGTCAGTTTGAAAAGGCCAAAGCTCTTGAAGATTGGATTAAACATGATTTTATCTATTCGCTAAATAGAAGTTATTCAGATTATTATCAACGCGCTAAAACTCCGGAAGAATTTATTTCGAGAATTTTTAAGTATAAACGCACTGATTGTGATGTTGCTAACACCACGTTACTCGCTCTGGTAAGAAATTTTGGTATCCCCTCGCGCATGGCTTTTGGCTATAACAACGGAGATTCCTTTCTCTTAAACAAAGATGTTAATGAACTTACTCAAGGTGAAGATCATGGTTGGGTTGAAATAAACATTGATGGAAAATGGTTAACATTAGATGCTACCCCTGAAAAGATTGATGATGACGCAGCTAAAGAACTAGGTGGTGCAGGTCTTTCTCTGCCAGATCTATTTAAGGGTGGTCTTCCTCAAAATCTTGAGGACTTACTACTTGCTTTGGAATCAGTTAAAGATTTTTCGCGTGATGCAGCGGGTTTGGGTCGATTTTTGACAGCTTTGTATGTGGCTTCGCTGCTTGCATCGTTAAGAGGTTTACGACGAATCAGAGAAAAAGGTCTGATTGCTCATCAAATGGCTTATGAGGCTATTCCAGCAGCAACAGAAGAAGAAGCAAAAAAAATAGATCGTCAAACAGGGATTATAAAACAATTTTTTGATCAATATATTGACAAAGAATCGACTATTTCGCGCGCTGATCCATCTTTAGCTCATAGAGCAGCCCGAAGAATTGTTTGGACTGCCCTTCCTTTATTTAGAAATAGACTGATGCATGGAGATATTCAAAAAAGCATGAAGGGAGCTAAAGAAAGAGCTGTCCAAGTAACTAACGAGATAGCGGAAAGCAAAATAGCAACAGAAGAAATCGATCCTGTTGATCTTTTTATTAAAATTGGAGGTTATGATGCTGAAAAAATGTATAGCGAGATAGAAGGAAGAAATTTGTATGGAATGGTAGCACAATTAAAGAACCATATCTATAAGGAAGGCTTTAATGCCTTTGGCGAAAATATTGGAGGTAGCGACCCATACTTGTCTGGTGAGTTGCGAAGAGCAATTATTGGAACTGCATTCGATCGTGACGATTATGGTCAACATCAAGTCTCCAAAAAGTTACGCGCTGCAGAGCTTGATAAATATATTGATGATCTGGCAAAAAAAGGTATTACAGCTTACAGAAAGGAAGCACAGCGTAGAAGAGCAGCGAAGATAATTGATCCGAAACTAAGAAGTCCTGAACAAAGGAGTTATGCAAAACGCCCAGAATTAAACTTATCAGATACCGACGTGGAAGCACTCATAAGAAATGAAGTAGCAAGACCATTTGCGGTTATTTGGCACCTGGTAAACGGGTAATCCCTCAAGCTAAAATTTTTCTCACAATTTTATGATATAATTATTCACTATGGGTCTAATCGAACGGTTGGAAAATTCCATGTTTGACAGGGTTTCTCGCAGGATATTTCTAAAGGCCGGCGCAGTTTTAGCTGGGGAATTTTTTATGGCAAGTATGACAGGCTGTTTACCAAAACAACAACCTCTTACGCTGGAACAGCAGATAGCTTTGGAATTATCTCGACTTCGCACCTCTTTCATTCGTAATGAAAAAGAAAAATTGGGCATGGAATTTAGGCAGATTTTTCCACTTTCTTCCGGAGTCTATATTTATCTTTATACCAACAGATCACAGGTACACTTTGACCAGTCAGAGATTGATAAAGCTTTTCACGCCGGCTTTACGGTACTGGATGACCAGAGAGATACATCACAAAAGGCAGCATTGCAAAAAGCCCGTGAACGTGCTCAGACAAAAGGCTTTAATGACCACGAAGTTCATTTACTCGTATCAGGAATTTCCAATTCGTGCATTGGTGAGAATGGAAATCTCAGTATTGTCCCAGCTTATGTACCGGCCAAAGATGTATGTGTCGAATTTGCTTTTACTGGCTCTGCGCTGACATTTGAACGCAACAACATGCAAAAAATTCCAGAGGCCAGACTTTTGCTGATGGTTCTTACTCCTGGTGCCGTCAATGGAAAATCTCATTTTCACCCGGCCGGAACTAATTTCGAATTGACACCGGAACAAGCACTTGCTTCTCATCTGAGCCACGAAGCGATGCATGGTTTTTTGCGCATGACCGGTTACCCGCAGGACAAACAACCGGAAGAACGATTTGTCCAAGAAATAGAACGGGATCTCTTACTTCGCTACAGCCAGAACCCGCTTGACCGTCCCCGCTCGTTCCAAAACCTTGATACTCGATAAACTTTGTTTGACTTTTCTCTGTACAATAAATTACAATTATTTACAAATAAACCATGCTATGAATGAATTATTAGGAGACTATTTACCACAACCAACAAGACTCGAGGAACGACCAGCGATAATAATGGGAAGACTCGTACCAGACGTTCCTAAACCCAAGAGGGAAGATGTCATACATTTAGCTGAATTCAGAAAGCAGGTAATAAAAGTGGGCATAGGAGCGGGTAGGGGGATTGATCTTTCAATTTTTGATGATTCTACTTTGCCCGAATCTCTACCACCTGAAATTTTGGGCAAAACTATATGTATTATATAAGATTTATCCCATTCAACAAATTGGTTATGGAAACAAATGCAAGTTATGGATTAAATCTGCAATAAAGATGTTGTCAAGAAATATATGGTATAAACGCTGACTAAGTCGGGGTTGCTACTGCTCTACTAGTTCCAGTTACTATGTATAAATACACCTTGGGAATTTACCTTATTGTGAAGTTTACTCTTTGTTAAACAAATTCTTGTGAGCCAAGAGGTCGAAAATTGGAACGAGTGTTATGATTACCTGCAAAGATTTTATCATACGGTAGTTAGGTGGAATGAGTATGCGCGAATTTATGCTTGTTGAATATTATTTCTTCAGCCTTATCTGATAAACAGTTAACCAATTCGAGGCTATTTCTAGCTGAGCTTCTTGAAGAGTCATTGCCCCAATACATACTTGTTCATGAAGATAGTTTTCCACTTGATCCTTCTCATGAAACCCAGGTCGTGGTTCTGCTCCTTCTGGCCACAGATTTGCTATATCATTTGACCCACCAAGTTCAAGACCAATAAGATGATCAATTTCATATTCTCCAGGTTGGTGAGAGGTAACACCATATTCAGCATAGACTTGATTCTTTTCCTCTGCTGTTACATTTCTAACGCTTTTTGCATATCCTGGGATACAAATTTGATCCTTGGTAGCTGATGGAATAATGGCTCCTGGGGTGCAAGCTTTATCTGGTAAAGCATTACTCGCTACGCACCCTTCTGCTTTAGTTCTGTGTCCAAGAGTTAAACTAGGAGTAGGTGACGGTTGCAGAGGCGTTGGTGCAGAATTTGATTTTAGTAAGATGTTAAAAAATAAAGCGAGTACTATCACTCCTATACTAAAAATAACGTATTTTGTCTTCATGGTATACCTCCCCACTATACCAAGCTTCCCTTGGCGCACCCATAACTCTATTATAGTTTTGATAAACATATAAAAAAACTCATACAGAAGATACATGAGTTTAGGAACTACCCCACGACTGCGGTCGTGGGTTTCTGTCTAATCGAATAGTTTTCCTTGAACTCCAATCAATTTCTGGTTCCGTATGTATCGCTTTATCTGTTCAGACGTTGTTCGATCATTCACCGTAGTCATAAAATACCCTCTCGCCCAGACAGCCCCCTTGGCATTTCAGGTTCATTAAGAAGATCAATATATTCATAAATTGTATGTTCATCTATTCCTATTTCACCGGCTAAACTTTTTACTGCTTCTTTCCCATATTTATCATGGTGAGATAGTCTGCCCGGCAGACTATCTTTCTTCCATTTAAGATCAAGTAGTTTTTTGTATCCTTTTTGTTACGCGTGCTCGAGAGTGACCCTAGGCACCTCTCGAGCTTCCTCCACCAATAACTGCGGTTATGGGGTATATACCCTTAATTAAAACAACATGATTAAGGAGTAATGATCAATTGCATGGCGTAATTTAATACCCCCTATACCCCTCTTTATACTCTATAAAATTAAGGCTAAGACTCCTCCTAAATCCCCAGCATATTTTCAGGGTTTTGGGCATAGGATATAATTACCGTGACATGGCAAGAAGGTTAACTCTAAAACAAAGAAAATTTGTTCAGAAGTTTGTCGAAACAGGCAATGGTTCACAGGCAGCGATGCAAGCGTATAATACTACAAACCCCAATGTCGCTAAAGTGATAGCTTCAGAAAACTTAACTAAACCTAACATACGTCACGCAATAGAACTTGCTCTGGAGGCCGCCGGGCTAACAGATGGCTATGTCGCCGAACTCTTGCGAGAATCAACTGTAGCAGGACTTGGACTAAAAGCAACTAACGCAGACACACTTAGAGGAATAGAGATGATGCTGAAGCTGAAAAATAGCTTTCCTTCTCGCGATCAAAAATCTGCACACCTACGAATCGAGATGAAGGAACAATTAGGAAATCAAAGTTACGCAGAGCTTGTAAAAGAAGTTAGAGAATTAACTGAGAAAACGCAGAGGTTACTTGCTGATCTTAAATGACCCCCCATACCCCTCTTGTTGCTTAGCTATAAAAAGGCTTTCATCCCTTTTAAATACGGTAGAATTTCTTAGGATTTTAGAAGGTCTGAAATAGGAACTTCTAAAGCAGTCGCAATCTTTTGTAGGGTTTTTAAAGTAGGATTTCTTTTACCACCTTCTATCTGGATTATCGATTTTGGATCCACACCAGCTTTCTCTCCAAGTTGTTCTTGGGTTAATTCTCGCTCTTTTCGTAACTGTCGAATCACCTCGCCATATTTTGAATAAGGACGCATAGTTGAATTGACAACAATCTTGCATATATGCCAGACTATAAACAGGAAATAAATGCCAGATATATAAACTATTAGACTTTTATGCCAATCCAAAGCATGTAAATAACTATGAGAATTGGGAAAGTTTCGGGGAGAGCCTTTTTGATTTACTCAACGATACTGGTAGCAGTTTTTATGATACTGGGCATCTTCTTTTTTTATGTTTACAGTAATACTATACATAGAAGAGGAATAGAATTAGAAAAAAAAGAGAAACAGACAAAGAGTCAAGAAGCATTTGATATTTGTGTAAGTCGGGCTGAATACGAGTTTATAAGAGAATACAGAGATAAATGCTGGGTTTATAACCACGATGCAATTGATTGCGATCTTTCTTATCTAGAAATATATAAAATTGGTGAGAGGCCGCAGACAAAATTTAAGCAAGCTATTTCATCATGTGAAGAACAATATCCAGCAGGTGACAGGTTATACTCATTCACACGTCCAGATTTCATATCGTTACTTAATAAGCCAATAGGCAATCTTACTGAGAGGGAAGCTATACGGAAAATTATTGGACTTCAAGAGTTTAAAGACTTTACCAATATACGTTTAGGAGATGGTACTAAATTAAGATACGAAGTCAAACTATAATTGTCCCCAGAATTCAGACCACCTGCTAAGATGAGTTTATATGGATAAA